>DATCMN010000529.1:0-6042 GCA_036563405.1 Naasia sp.
TTTCCCGGCCGGGCGTCCGGCCACCGCCCGCCGTCGGGCGACCGACGCGACAGGATGTGCCCCGGTCGGCCGAGCGCCGCCGGAATCGGGCCGCTTGGACCCCTGCGTCGCTCGCCACCTTAGTGGCTTCTGTCGGTTCGCAACAGAAGAACGCGGCTTTTCTGCGCTCGCGGGCCGCACTTCGGCGACCTCGCGGACGGACAGCCTCGGCTCCAGGCGGGACTCGACGCCGAGACTCCAGAATGGGAGAACAGCCGCCCGAGGATGCGAGGAGGTCGACAGCGTGATCGATGTGGTGGAGGCGACCATCGCCGACCTGCGGGAGGCCCTCGTCGCCGGGCGGACCACGGCTGTCGAGCTGGTCGACGCGTACCGGGCACGGATCGACGCATACGACGGGCCGGGCACCGCTCGAGCACTGAACGCCGTCGTGGTCCTCAACCCGAGGGCCCGGGAGGAGGCGGCGGAGTCGGACGCCCGCCGGGCGCGGGGCGAGACCCGCGGCCCGCTGGACGGCATCCCGTACACCGCGAAGGACAGCTACCTGGTGCGGGGCCTGACCGCCGCCGCGGGCAGCCCCGCCTTCCTCGACCTGGTCGCGCAGCGCGATGCGTTTCTCATCGAGCGGCTGAGGGCAGCCGGCGCGATCTGCATCGGCCTCACGAATATGCCGCCGATGGCCAACGGCGGGATGCAGCGCGGGGCGTACGGGCGCGCGGAGTCGCCGTACAACCCGGCCTATCTGACCGCGCCGTTCGGTTCCGGCTCCTCGAACGGCTCCGGCACGGCGACAGCGGCGAGCTTCGCGGCCTTCGGCCTGGGATCCGAGACCTGGTCGAGCGGCCGAGGGCCCGCCTCCTACAACGCGCTGTGCGCGTACACCCCGTCCCGCGGCCTGCTGTCCTGCCGGGGCCTCTGGCCGCTCGTGCCGACTCAGGATGTGCCGGTGCCGCACAGCCGGACGATGGCCGACCTGCTCGAGGTGCTCGACGTGATCGTCGCCGACGATCCCGACCCGCGCGGCGACTTCTGGCGCATGCAGCCGTGGGTGGCGGTGCCGGCGACGTCCGCTTCCCGCCCAGGCTCCTATCGCGGCCTGGCAGTCGCCGGCGTGGGCGATGCGCGCGGGGTGCTCGCGGGCAAGCGCCTCGGCATCCCCCGGATGTACGTGAACGCCGACCCGGAGGCGGGCACCGCCGAGAACCCCGGGATCGGCGGCCCGACCGGCCGGATGGTCGAGACCCGACCCGGGATCGTCGACCTCTGGGAGCGCGCACGCGCAGGCCTCGAGGCGGCCGGCGCGACGGTGGTCGAGGTCGACTTCCCAGCCGTGTCGAACTACGAGGGCGACCGGCCGGGAGCGCCCACCATCGCCACGCGCGGCCTGGTGAGCCCCGAGTACCTGCGACAGGAGATCGTCGACCTGTGCGCGTGGGCCTGGGACGACTTCCTGCGGGCCAACGGCGATCCTCGGCTGGACTCCCTGGCCGACGTCGACGGTTCCCGCATCTTCCCCCACCCGGCGGGCGCCCTCCCGGACCGGTACACGGGCTTCGACGACGACATCGCCGAGTACCCGGAGTGGGTGCGGCAGCACCCCGGGGTGGGGCTCGAGGACCTGACGGAGCTGCCGGGCGGGCTGCGCGGGCTCGACGAGACCCGACGCATCGACCTGGACGACTGGATGGCCGGTCTGGCGCTCGACGCCGTCGTGATGCCCACGGTCGCGGACGTCGCGCCCGCCGACATGGATGTGGACCCGGACTCCGCGGACCTCGGCTGGCGCAACGGCGTATGGGTCGCCAACGGCAACCTCGCCATCCGGCACCTCGGGATCCCCACGGTCACGGTGCCGATGGGGATCCTGCCGGACATCGGCATGCCTGTCGGCCTGACCTTCGCGGGCCGACAGCACGACGACGTGTCCCTGCTGCGCCTCGGAGCCGCCTTCGAGGCGGTGCACCCGGCACGCGTCCCGCCGCCGACGACCCCCGCCCTTCCGTGAGTTAGGGAGCGGCTTCAGCGCCGCTCAGGCGGCATGCGCGGATGCGCGATCGGTGAGGACCCGTCGCAGCTGGGTGACCACCGGAAGGTGCTCGCCCTGCGCGGCGACGAACGACGTGCGCCTCTGCCCGAGGTCCTGGAGCGCCGGGCGCAGCACCACCGGGAAGCGCTCGTCGACCGCCGCGGCGGTGGTGATCGTGCACCCCAGCCCCTCAGCGACGAGACCGTGGATCATGTTCAGATCGTCCGTCCGCATGAGAACCCGGGGCTCGAAGCCGACGGACCGGCACGTCCGCCGCAGCACGCGATCCGACGCCTCGCTCTCGTTGCGGCTGCACACCCAGTCCGCGTCGGCGAGGTCACCGAAGTCGAGGACGTCGAGCTCCGCGAACGGGCTGCTCCGGGCCACGAGCACGGCGTACGGCTCCTCGAGCAGGACAGTCAGGTCGAGGTCCAGCGAGGTGAACGCCGGATCCCCCGCGAAGTCGTAGATGAGGCCCGCGTGGATCTCCCCCTCACGGAGCATGCGGACGACGTCCGTCGGCTCCGCCTCGACGACCTCCACCTGCACCGGGATCCTCTGCCTTAGCTCGCGGATCGCCCCAGGGAGGAGGCGCGAGCCGATGGAGGCGAAGGTGCCCACGCGGAGCGTGGTCAGTCCGGCGTCACGCCGAGCCGCGATGAGGCGCTCCGCCTGCGACAGCCGGGTGAGGATCTGGTCGCCCTCCGAGGCCAGGGCCAGCCCGAGAGGCGTCAGCCTCGCCCCGCGCCGGTCCCGTTCGACGAGAGGCGCCTGGATCCGCTGCTCGAGCGCCTTCAGGTGATGCGCGATCGTGGGCACTCCGTAGCCGAGCGACGCCGCGGCCGCCGTCAGTGATCCGCAATCGCGCAGGGCGGCCAGCACGCGCAGCTGCTGCGGGGTGATCACGTCATAGAGCGTATTCGGCGCGGCGACAGTTCCTGATATTCCGTCGTCCGCCGCTCTGCCCCTACTCTCCGAAGGTGCCCCTGGGGAATCCGGTCGTCGATCATCGTGAAGCGCCCTATTCGACGGCCCTGCGGGCCCTCGCCTCGCACGACTGGGTCCGGATGCACGTCCCCGCCCATCAGGGCGCCGCGGGCAGCGCGCCCGGGATAGCGGACCTGTTCGGCACGGCGCTGCTGTCGATGGACTTCCCGATGAGCGTCGTGAACATCGATCAGCAGACCTGGCGCGGCGCATCGTCGGGACAGCCATCCCCCCTCGTCCGAGCCCAGGCGCTGGCCGCCGACGCCTGGGGCGCGCGCCGCACCTGGTTCCTCACCAACGGCGCCTCCGGCGGCAACCACATCGTGACGATGGTGGCCCGGGCACTCGGCTCGACTGCCGTCGTGCAGCGGAGCGTGCACTCGAGCGTGATCGACGGCATCTGCCATGCCGGCCTGACCGCCCGCTTCGTCCAGCCCGCCCTGCACGCCGGGCTGAGCGCGGCGCTGGGAGTGACCGCGGACCAGGTCGCCGCAGCGCTGCGGGAGACGCCGGATGCCGCCGCGGTGCTGCTCGTCAGTCCCAGCTACTTCGGCACCGTCGCAGACGTCGCCTCGATCGCCGACGTGGCGCACGCGTCCGGCGTGCCGCTCATCGTCGACGAGGCTTGGGGAGCGCATCTCGGGTTCTCCGCGCAGCTGCCGGCGAACGCCGTGCGAGCCGGCGCCGATCTCGTCGTCTCGAGCACCCACAAGGGCGCGGGGTCGCTCACCCAGTCGGCCATGCTGCACCTCGGGTCCGGGCCGCACGCGGAGCGCATCGAGCAGTTGGTGGACCGAGTCGTCCGCTCCTACCAGTCGACCAGCTGCAGCGCGATCCTCCTGGCCTCCCTCGACGAGGGGCGCCGGAATCTCGCAACCTCGCCCGACGCCATCGGCCGGGCGATCGAGCAGGCGGACGTTCTCCGCGCCGGGCTCGCGGCCAGCACCCGCTTCCGGGACGGGTCCGCCGAGCTGACCGCCAGCCCGGATGTCGCGGCCGTCGACCCGCTCAAGGTCGTCGTGGACGTCCGGAACGCAGGCATCACGGGCCACGAGGCCCAGCACGTCCTCATCGCCGAGCACCGCATCTACGCCGAGCTCGCCACGCCCAACGCCCTCCTCCTGATGGTGGGGGCGACGGCGCGCACCGACGGCGCCCGGATCCTCGCGGCGCTGGAATCGCTGCCCGTGCTCCGAACCGAGCCCGCCGAGCCGCTGCCGCTGCCCTCCCCCGGACCTCGCGCGCTCGGCATCGCCGACGCCTTCTTCGGGGCGACGGAGGTCGTGCCCTCCGCGGACGCGGAGGGCAGGATCTCCGCGGACTCCCTCGCCGCATACCCGCCGGGCATCCCCAACGTGCTGCCGGGCGAGGCCTTCACCCGGGATGTCCTCGCCTACCTGCTCGCGACGAGCGCCGCGCCGTCCGGATTCGTGCGGGGCGCCATCGACTCGCGCCTCGACTCCGTCCGGGTGGTCGTCGACCGGTAGCGCCGCAGGCCGGCCTGGCGAAGTCGGGGCGAGCTCCCGTGCTCAGTGGGAGGGAGTAGTCGATCCGCGGGTGATCACCCGGGACTGAAGCGTCTCGACTCCGGGACGCACGTCACCGTCCATGGCCTCGAACAGGCGCTGCGCGGCCAGCCGGCCGAGCTCCTCCAGCCGCAGGTCCACACTCGTCAGCTGGGGCCGGGAGTTCGTGGCGAGCACCGTCCAGTTGTCGAAGCCGATCACCGCGATGTCCTCGGGGATGCGCAGCTGCCGGTCGTGGAGCGCGTCGAGGACGCCGCGGGCGATCTGATCGCTGCCTGCGACTATCGCATCGACCTGTTCATCGCGGTCGAGCAGCAGGCGTGCAGCGCCACGGCCCCACGGCTCGTTCCACGAACCGAACAGGACGGACCCTCCCGCCAGCTGCAGGCCCAGCCTGTCGAGGGTGTCCGTCACCCCCTTCGCGCGATCACGAGCCGCGGCGTAGGAGGCGTCGCCCGTGATGTGGGCGATCCGCGTGCGCCCGGCACCGACGAGATGCTCGACGGCTCGGCGTCCCGCGTCGACGTTGTCCGTGACGATGGACACATCGGCGGGATCCTCGGACGGCGCGTAGGCGTAGACCACGGGAACGGACAGGTTGCGCCCCAGCGAGCTCCGCGGGTCGGTGCTCGAGCCGACGACGATCAGTCCGTCGACGCGCCTCGAGAGCAGCGCCTGCACGTGATGCTGCTCCCGGATCGAGTCGCCACGCGCGTCGCAGAGGAAGACCGACACCCTGCCGGCCCCGAAGGCGTCCTCCGCCCCCATCATGATCGGGATGGAGAACCGCCCCTCGAGGTCGGAGGTGAGCAGCCCGACAGTGCCGGAGCGCCCCGCCAGCAGACTGCGGGCAAGCGCGTTGGGAGAGAAGGCCAGGCGCTCCGCGGCGCGCACGACCCGGTCACGGGTCTCGGCGCGCACCTGATCCTTGCCGTTGAGGGCCTTCGAGGCGGTGGCCAGGGACACGCCCGCCGCCTTGGCGACGTCGCTCAGGGTCGCGGATCGCCCGCGCGCCGGTGCCTCTTCCCCTGTCACGCCGCTCCTTCCGATCCGAACGACCCGTTCCGGAGAACGGCACGGGGGCGCCGGATTGACGAACTCCCCCGGGCCACCCTACAGTGGCGAAAGCCTTTTCGGTAACTTTCGTCCGACCGCAGCAAAGGAGCTCAGCCAATGTCTCTCTCCGTCCTCTCGGCGAGCGAAGACGGGCGGATAGTTCTCGCTGTCGGTCGATCCGGTGTTTCGGTCGAGCTTTCGGCGCCGCGTCTCGAGCTGCTGTCGGGGCGTTCCCTGGAGGTGCGGGCGACGACCGTCCGGCGGGAGCGGGACGCCGTCGAGATCGAATGGTCCGGGATGGCCGACGATGTCCGCGCGACGGTGCGGGACGAGTGGGACCTCGCCCGCGACCAGCTGACCCGCCGCGCGGCGGTCACCGGCCCCTCGGCCGAGGGCGTCCGGATGGAGACCTCCCTCTGCGCACCCGGGGCAGAAGGGGCCCGCTTC
>DATCMN010000530.1:0-2665 GCA_036563405.1 Naasia sp.
CTGGACCGCGGAGGGGTCGGTCGTCTGGCTGGCGCGAGCAGAACCGGCCACCGTCGACAACGGGCCGGTCCGAACGGCGGGCCAGTCGAGCTACCTGCATGACACGGACATCGGCTCCGTCGGGTTCGTGCCGGGCGGTGACCTCCTGGCCGCGATCCCGTACCGGGAGAGCGCAGCGAGCGCGATGCTCGATTCCGCAGGCACCCCCGCCCTCGCCTTCGCACCGCTCGCACCGGAGGGCACCGACCTCCGTGTCGTCTACCGTGTCGGGGCCGCCACGGCGGCGGCGTACACCGACGCCGTGGCGATCGTCTTCGAGGATGTGCTCGAGCTCGCGGCCCCGACGCCGACGCCGACGCCGGTCCCGCTCCGTGAATCGATCGACCTCCGCCTCGACTCCGCCTCCCGCACCTGGGTGCGCGACGCGACGGGGTTCGCGGCGTTCGTCCTGAACTTCGACCCGGAACGCGGCTACCCGTCCACCGCGAAGGCCTTCGGCGCCTCGTTCGCGGACCACGCGATGAGCAACGCCCGCGACATCATCGAGTACGGCTTCACCGGTCGTCAGCTGAACCTCGCCGCTCTGCTCGCGCAGCGCGATCCGGCCTGGGCGGGCCGCGGGCGGGCAGTAGTGGACTCCTTCGTGGACAGGATGACCACGGACTCGGGATGGGTGCACACCCTCTGGAACCTCGGGGAAGCACGACCGGTGTTCGCCGTCGGCGACCCCACCGGGCCGGTGATGCACTACCTCGGCCGGTCGGAGCAGCAGGGCACCTACACCCGGATGATGGCGGAGGCCGGCGCCGACCTGCTGCTGAACATCCGGACCCATCGCGAACTGGGCGAGGACGTCACGTCCTGGCTCGCGGCAGCGCTGCGACTGGGCCGGTTCTTCGTCCAGGCCCAGGAGTCCGACGGATCGTGGTTCCGGGCCTACACCCCCGCGGGGCAGCCGATCGCCGGCACCGAGTGGTTCGGAGACTTCGAGCTGTCGGGCAAGAGCGCGACGGGAACCGTCGTGCCGTTCCTGGTGGCTCTCGCCGCCGCGGCGGACGATGAGGCGGACGCCTTCCTCCGGTCAGCGGCCGCGGCCGCGGACTTCGTCCTCGGCTCCCATGTGCGCCCGGCGGAGTACCGAGGAGGCACCCTCGACAACCCCAACCTGGTGGACAAGGAGGCGGCGTTCGTCGCCATGCGGGCGCTGTTCGCAGTCGCCGAAGCCGGCCTGGGAGACACCGCTCGGCTGCTCGAGGGGGCCCGCCACGCCGCCGAGATCGCGATCACCTGGCATTCGATCTGGGCGGTGCCGAACGTTCCCGGCACGCCTCTCGGGCGCGCCGGCGCTCGGTCGGTCGGCTGGGGCGGGATCAACAGCGTGTGGGGCGTCGGCGTCACCGACATCTACTCGCTCTTCTTCGCCGCGGACCTGCACCGCCTGGGCCTGCGGCTCGGCCGGGACCGCTTCCTGCAGGTCGCCGAGCTCATCGCCGCCTCGTCGGTCCAGATGCTCGCCGTGCCCGGAGACCTGCACGGATTCGCCGACGCCGGCATGCAGCCCGAAGGCATCTCCTTCTGCCCGCAGGGGATCGACGAGGGACTCATCGCCAAGGGCGACACCTGGGGCGGCCTCGCCTGGCCGTACACCGCCGGCACCTACGGCCTCAGCAGCTACCTCGACGCCGTGTCCTCCCCGGGTCGACCCGAACCCGTCCTCCATCACACCGCCCAACGAAGGGAATCATGAACACCAAGAAGAAGGCGCTGGCCGCTCTCGGCCTGACCGCTGTCGTCTCCGTCCTCGCAGGCTGCAACAGCGCGGTCCCCTCCGGCGACGCCGGCTCCGGAACCGAGATCGAGATCCTCTCGAACTTCACCTCCGACGTCGCCCGCGGCAAGGTCCTGGACCAGCTCATCGAGCAGTTCAACGAGGAGAACGAGGGGACGTACACCGTCGTCTCGAAGCCTCAGCCGGACTGGCCGACACTGCAGCAGCAGATCCGCTCGGCAATCAGCGCAGGGGACGCGCCGGACGTCTTCCTGTACAACTACAACCCCACGGATCTGTCGCGCGAGGAGTCGGGGGCGCTGATGGACTGGTCCGCCCACCTGGCGGACGACCCCGAGTGGCAGGAGAGGTTCAAGCAGGACAACCTCGACGCGCTGACCGTCGACGAAGAGCTGGTGGGGATCCCCGGAGACCAGGCGCCGACGCTCTTCTACTACAACACCGAGATGTTCGCCGAGGCGGGCATCGACTCGTTCCCGACCACCTGGGACGAGTACCTCGACGCCGGACAGAAGCTCAAGGACTCCGGGGTCGCGGCGATCTCGCTGATGACCGCCGACGACTCGTGGCACACGATGAACGCCTTCAGCTACCTGGCGACGGCGGAGGGTGGCCCGGAGGTCTACGCGCCGGGGGCCGACCTGGACAACCCGGCGATCGCGAAGGCCGCCGACTACACCAACCGGCTGCTCGCACTGTCGACGGAGGATGCGGTGGGCGGCAACTATGCCGCCAGCTCCAGCAACTTCCTCAACGGCCAGTCCGCGTCGATCATCGACGGCCCGTGGCTGATCAGCTCGATCCAGAGCACTGTGGAGGACGCATGCAGCATCGCTGTCGCGCCCGCCCCCACCTTCGGCTCCGACGCCATCGAGC
>DATCMN010000531.1:0-1757 GCA_036563405.1 Naasia sp.
CGCTCACCGACGACCTGATGCGACTGTTCAACGCGGGCGCCGCCGAGGCGCTGATGGGCCGGCAGGGTGTCCCGGACGACCTCGCCATCGAGAGCAAGGTCGTCTCCCGCGCCATCCGCTCCGCCCAGTCGCAGGTCGAGGCCCGCAACGCGGAGATCCGCAAGAACGTGCTGAAGTACGACGATGTCCTCAACAGGCAGCGCGAGGCCATCTACGCGGACCGCCGTCACATCCTCGAGGGCGACGACCTGCACGAGCGCACTCACGCGTTCCTCGAGACGGTCATCGACGAGGTCCTGGACACCCACACGGGCGAAGGCAACAGCGAGGACTGGGACTTCGACGCGCTGTGGGTGGAGCTCAAGACCCTGTACCCGATCGGCATCACGATCGACGAGGTGCTCGCCGAGGCCGGCTCCAAGGGCCGGGTCAGCCGCGACATGATCCGCCGTGAGATCCTCTCCGACGCCCGCCTCGCCTACGAGAAGCGCGAGACGCAGCTCGGCTCGCCCGCCATGCGGGAGCTCGAGCGTCGCGTGGTGCTCAGCGTGATCGACCGCCGCTGGCGCGACCACCTCTACGAGATGGACTACCTGAAGGACGGCATCGGCCTCCGCGCCATGGCCCAGCGCGACCCGCTCGTCGAGTACCAGCGCGAGGGCTTCGCGCTGTTCCAGACGATGATGGGCCAGATCCGCGAGGAGACGATCGGCTACCTCTTCAACCTGGAGGTCGAGGTCACCGCAGGCACGGCTGCGACGCCGGGCACCCTTCCGCAGGCGACAGTCGCGGCGAAGGGCCTGGGCGCCACTGCGCCGCCCGTGCAGAACCTCAGCTACTCCGCCCCGAGCGACTCGGGCGGCGTGGAGGTGCGCAACCAGAAGGGCCAGCTCGAGAAGGCCGCGACGGAGCGTGCGCAGCAGCGGGCGGCCGAGCAGGAGCAGAACCTGACCCCGGCGGCAGCCGCGGCGGCGCGGAGCACTCCGACGCCGGCGCCCCAGCAGTCGCCGCGTCCCGCAGCGGGCGGCCGTCCGGCGGCGCAGCGTCCCGCCGCGGCGCCCGCTCAGCGCGGCGCCTTCGGCCAGAACTCGGGTGCGCCGGCCCAGCCGCCGGCGAACCGCTCGGAGCGCCGGGCCGCGGAGAAGAAGAAGAGCTGATCCTTTCCCGCAACGTTCCGGTGGAGACGCGATCGCACGCGGTTGCGGGACCGCCGGAACGTTGCGTTCGCCCGGTGGGTCAAGGGCGGATCGGTCGCCCGGGGACCGCGCTAGCGTGACGGGATGACCGAGCTCCTGCCCGTCGGCGCCGACTTCCGGCTGGCCGATGTCGACCCGTCGTCCACCCCCGGCTTCTCCGGCGGCAAGAAACAGGCCGGGCAGGCACTCGAGGAGAACGGCGCTGAGCTCGCCGATCTGCAGGAGCGCTTGTACGCGGAGAGCAAGTTCGGGGGCACCCGCAGCGTGCTGCTCGTCCTGCAGGCGATGGACACCGCGGGCAAGGGCGGGATCGTCCGCCATGTCGTCGGGCGGGTCGATCCCCAGGGCGTCCGCCTGCACGCGTTCAAGGCGCCGACAGCGGAGGAGCGCGCCCAGCACTTCCTGGAGCGCGTGCGGAGGCAGCTCCCGACACCCGGCGTGATCGGGGTGTTCGACCGCTCGCACTACGAGGACGTGCTCATCGCCCGCGTGCGACAGCTCGCCCCGCCTGAGGTGATCGAGACGCGCTACGGCGAGATCCTCGACTTCGAGCGCGAGATC
>DATCMN010000542.1:0-7008 GCA_036563405.1 Naasia sp.
CACGGCGTCGGGCGCGAGACGGTAGTTCGCCGAGACGACCAGAATCCCGAGCTCCGCCGCGGTCCCGGCGCACAGCGCCTCGTCCTGGCGGGCATCGCCGATCACGAAGTCGCCGCCATGGATCCACAGCAGTGCCGCGTCGCCCCTGCGGTGCTGCGGCGTGTAGATCCGCACGGTGCCGGCGGGCGTCCGCTGCACCGAGACCGTGACTCCGTCGATGCGCGGCACGCGCATGACCCGGATGGCCGCGCGGACCACGCGGCGGCCCAGCGCGCTGCCGATGGGCGGCACGCCGAGCTTTCGGGTCGCCTCCCGCAGCTCGGGGTCGACGCGTTCGATGTCCATGCCGGCTCCTCCTCGAGCGACGGAGGCGGAGGAGCAGCGCTAGCGGCGCGGCTCCTCCGCCGCGACTACTGGACGGACCATGCGCCGTCGGAGGGCAGGATGGCGCCGCTCACGTTGGTGCCGTCATCGCTCAGGAGGAAGGTGATCGACGCGGCCAGCTGCTCCGGCACCGCGACCGGCGGAATGCTCGCCATGAAGCCGCCGAGGCGCTCCTGCCCGAACGGCGACGAGAAGGACGCCTGGATGCCGGTGGCCACCGGGCCCGGCGCGACCGCGTTCACCCGGATGCCGGACGCGCCGTACATCAGCGCCGAGCTCTTCGTGATGCCGACCACGGCGTGCTTCGAGGCGGTGTAGGCGACACCGGCAGCGGATCCGCGCAGCGCCGCCTCCGAGGCGACGTTCACGATCGAGCCCCTGTGGGCCGCCAGCATGGCGGGCACGACGGCGCGGGTGAGCTTCATCATGCCGGTGACGTTGACGGCGAACACCCGGTCCCAGACGGCGTCCGACACCTCGTGGATGGGTGTGAAGTCGTCCATGATCCCGGCCACGTTGGCCAGCGCGTCGATCCGCTCCCCGGCGGCGGCGACGATCCTCTCGATGTCCTCGGCCTTCGTGATGTCACCGGCGACGGTGGAGATGTCGGCGTCCGGGAGCGACGCGGCGAACTCGGTCAGCCTGTCCGCGGAGATGTCGACCGCGATCACCCTGCCGCCTTCACGGGCGACCCGAGAGGCGGTCGCGCGGCCGATGCCCGAGGCCGCGCCGGTGACGATCACGGTCTTGCCGGCGAACCGGCCGGGCGTGACCTGCTCCTCCCACTCCTCGACCTCGACCTCGTCCTCGTCCGGGAACTCGTCCGAGGCGTCGGCCGCCCCGGCCTCCGCCGGGGTCGCCACTCCGCCGGCGGGCGTCTCGCCGCGCTCGGCCTTGGCAACCAGGTCGTCGACCATGGCCTGCGGGAACTGGCCGTTGCTCATCGCCACGAGGCGCTGCAGCGACAGCAGTCGCACGGGCGCGAGGGCTTTCTCGCTCTGTCCGCCTTGCGCGAGGAGGTCCCGCAGCAGGGGTCCGCCGACGGGGTGCTTGAGCCAGTCTCCGACCGAGCTCTTCGCGGTGAGGGGCTTGTCCTTCGCCATGGTGATCGTCCTTCCGCGAGGCGCTCGCCTCGCCATCCGTGGGCGCATCGTCGCGCACTCGTCAACTTAGTTGACTGCCCCCGCGGCAGCCAAGAGCCGTGGGGGGAGTGCCCCCGCTCGGTAGGGTCGGAGGAGACTCGGGCAGCGCGGGAGGTGGCGGGTGGACGCGCACTTCGTGCCGCTCTCGGGCGGCTCGTTCCGGATGGGGTCCACCCGGTTCTACGCCGAGGAGGGGCCGGTCCACGACGCTCGCGTCGCCCCGTTCCAGCTCGCACGCCACGCCGTGACGAATCGCGACTTCGCCTCCTTCGTCGCAGCCACCGGCTACCGGACCGTGGCCGAGCGCCCGCTCGACGCGGCCGATTTCCCGGGCGCCGCCCTCGACAGCCTCGAGCCCGGCTCGCTCGTGTTCACCCCGACCGACGGCCCGGTCGACCTCCGGGACTGGCGCCGGTGGTGGCGCTGGGTGCCGGGCGCTTCCTGGCGGGCCCCGCTCGGCCCGGGCACCGACGTAACCGGCAAGGACGACCATCCCGTCGTCCAGGTCGCCTTCGAGGATGCGGAGGCGTACGCCGCGTGGGCGGGCGCCCGGCTGCCCACCGAGGCGGAATGGGAGTTCGCGGCTCGCGGCGGGCTGGAGGGCGCCACCTACGCCTGGGGTGAGGAGCCGAACGACGGCACCCGCGCGAACACCTGGCAGGGCCGCTTCCCCTACGACAACCGCGGTGCCGGCGGCTGGGTCGGCACAGCCCCGGTGGGCTCCTTCCCGCCGAACCGGTTCGGGCTCTTCGAGATGACCGGCAACACCTGGGAGTGGACGTCGTCACGGTGGAGCGCCCACCACGCCCACCACGCCGAGCACGCGCACTGCGCGCCCAGCTCCGACCGCGGCGGGCATCACGTCGGCGGAGCGACCGACCTCGGCACCGCTCACGGCTCCGCGGGGCACACAGCGGCCGACGGGGCGGCGCTCCCCGAACCCGCACCCGCTGCGGCCTGCACCCGTGTCATCAAGGGCGGCTCGCACCTGTGCGCACCCGAGTACTGCCTCCGCTACCGGCCCGCCGCGCGCTCGTCGCAGACCGAGGACTCCGCGACCACCCACATCGGCTTCCGCCTCGCCCGGGACGCGACATGACGCCTGTCAGCGACCGACCACGAGCGCGCACCCTGGCGGCACACCCGCCTGTCGGGTCCGTCGGATAGCGTCGCCCCATGGCCGTTCCGAAGTGGGCCTCCAGGCGCGCACGCGAGCGCGCCGCCCCCGGACCGCGGGACACCGACTCCGACGCCGCCCTCGCCGCTGCACCCGGCGACCAGGTGGAGGAGGGCGTGATGATCGCCACCTCGGCGATCCGCCTCGCCGCGAAGAACGACCTGATCCTGCGCGCCTTCCGGGATGGCACCGACTACAACGCCGAGGCGATGGCGCAGCTGGTGCGGGGCGAGATCCTGGCGCTGGCCGAGGAGAAGGAGCAGGACGCGACACGGGCGGACGAGGTGCGCCGTGCCGTGCGCCGCCGCTGGGGCCGGGCCCGCCACCAGCACGACTACCGGCGGGCCGACCGGGAGCTGCTGGAGCGCCGCGAGCAGGTCAACAGCCTCCTGGCGGCGCGACTGCGCGCACTGTGCGACGACCGCACCTACGTTCGCACCCTTGCGGACCAGGCGCGGGACGCTGCCCTCGACGAGATCGCCTATTCGATGCGGGACAAGGCGCGAGCGCTGCACTCCACCGCGATGGTCGACGAGGACTACCCGATCGCCCGAACGCTCCGGATGCAGATGATCGCACACGACCTCGAGGAGCTCGAGCGGACGCGGGGCGGCACCCGCTGGGTCTGACAAGGCCTCGTCGAGTCGCCCGGGAACCGGGCAGCCCGTCGCCGAGTTGCCCGAGAACCGGGCAGCTGGGCATCGAGTTGCCCGAGAACTGGGCAGTTCGGGATCGAGTCGCCCGGGAACCGGGCAGCTCCGCGTGCCCCCTAGCGCTGCGGCTCGCCGGTGGGTCCGGCGGGAGCGGCCGCGCCGATCCCCGTGATCGGGTCGCCTGCCCAGGTGAGACAGGTCCAGCCTCGCCCGGTCTGTTCGAGGACGACGACGCCGGTGTTGTCGAGCCACAGGTGCGCGGTGTTCTCGAGGTTCAGGTTGTCCGCGCGGCTGCCGGCCCAGCACCGGATCGCGGCGCCGTGGCTGACCAGCACGACCGCCTCCGACCCCTCGTCGTCCGAGAGCGACACCGCCTCGGCGACGACGGAGTCGTAGCGGTGGAAGAACTCGTGCCCCGTCTCGCCGCCCGGCATCCGGCGCTCGAGGTCGCCGCCGGCCCACGCGACGACGGTCTCGACGTAGACGTCGATGTCGGGACGCCGGCCGGACATCTCCAGGTTCCCCGCGGAGATCTCGCGTATGCCGTCCCGCTGCACCGGCTCGATCCCGAGGTGCCGGGCGAGCGGTGCGGCCGTCTGCTGCGCCCGCAGCGCGCTCGACACCCAGAGCCCGCCGATCGGGTGACCGCCGAGTGCGTCGGGCAGGGCTCTGGCCTGCTCCTCCCCCAGGGCGGTGAGAGCGGGCCCCGGCACGGCGGTGTCGAGCACCCCGCGGACGTTGGAGGGGATCTGGCCGTGGCGGACGAGGAGGAGACGCACCCGACTATCGTGCCCGTGCTTCCCTGGGGGCGGCGTCGGAGCGTGCGCAACCCCGGGGACAGGAGACCCGCGCCCGGTCTAGTTTGGCGGAGGGCCGCGGCGCGGTCCGCTCACGGATCCGCCCGAAAGGACCCCATGACTCCGCCCGTACCGCTCACGGTGGCCAACGACGAGGTGCACGAGCTCGGGGAGGGACCGTTCTGGGACCCGATCCGCGAGCAGCTCCTCTGGGTGGACATCCGACGCGGTCTCGTGTTCGTCGGCGAGCTGGCCGCGGACGGGACTCTCCGGATCCTCGACCGGGTGGGCTTCCCCGGGATGGTCGGAGCCGTCGCGGTGGCCGAGTCCGGGCACTGGATCGTCGCCGGTACGGAGGAGCTCCTGGTCCGCGCACCGGACGGCACGGTCACGACGGGGCCCCGCATCGTGCCCGCCGGCTCCGGCCGTCGCCTCAACGACGGGAAGCCCGACCCCGCAGGGCGCTACCTGGTCGGCACGCTGCCACTCGAGGGCGAGTCGACGACCGAGGAGCTGGTCGTCGTGGACGAGCAAGGGGAGGTCCGAGTGCTCGACGACGACCTCTCCCTGTCCAACGGACTCGGCTGGTCGACGGACGGCTGCCGGCTCTACAGCGTCGACACCGAGCGGAGCGCGATCAACGTCCGCGACTACGACCCGGCCACGGGCGAAGTGGGGCCGCGCTCGGTGTTCGCGACCCTCGACGGCGCGACCCCGGACGGCATGACCGTCGACGCGGAGGACCACCTCTGGGTGGCCGTCTACGGAGGCGGCCGGGTGAACCGCTACTCCCCCGACGGCGCCCTGGTCTCCGTGCTGGAAGTGCCCGCGAAGAACACCACGTGCGTCGCCTTCGCCGGGCCGGATCTCGACACGCTGGTCATCACGACCGCCACGCAGGGACTGGACGACGAGGAGCTCCGCGAGCTCCCCGACTCCGGGCGGCTCTTCACGGTGAGGCCCGGGGTCCGCGGCCGTCCCCAGCCCCTCTGGTCCGGCCGGCTCGGCTGACCCGGCTACGGCGGAAGGTGCCCGTTGGTGCTGCCACCTCACCGAGATGCCGGCACCGACTGGCACTTCGCGACGCTCAGGTCCGGTGGCCCCAGGAGTCGTTGGGCCCGATGATCACGCGCCACATCCAGTCGGCCGCCGTGTCGACCGGCGGGCGCGGATCGCGGGCGAGCCACGCCCGCACGACGCCGAGCGCGGAACCCGCGATCCCGGCGGCGAGGATGTCGAGCGGCAGCTCGGGCTGGACCGGAAGGCTGGACGCGGCGAGGGCGTCGCCCACCACCGCCTCGATCCGTTCACGGACGCGGGCGATCACCGCCGCCGAGCCGCTGTCGCCGAGCGCGAGCCGGTACAGGTCGGCGTTCGCGTCGACATGGTTCAGGTAGATGACGAGCGCTTCGGGCGGGCCTGCCGGGATCTCCACCATGGGGACGAGGCTCTCCGCCGCCTCCTCGGCCGCGGAGTCGAGCGCGTCGACGAGGAGCGTCTCCTTGTCGGAGTAGTGCTGGTAGAAGCTGCTGCGATTGACCCCGGCGCGCTCCGCGATGTCGCCGACGGTGATCGCCTCGAGCGGCCGTTCGCGCGCGAGCTCCAGCAGCGCCTGCTGCAGGCTGCTGCGCGTGCGCGCGATCCGCGGGTCCATTCATCGATCCTGTCAGCCGTCGGCTCCGATTCTGCAAAGAACCCTACAATCGTCGGTTTTCCGACATGTGTCTATTACGCTGTCGTCGGGCCCGAAGACGCGCCACCTTCCCGCCTCGATAGAAGGATTCCGCCGCAATGGCCAATCTGCTGTACCGCCTCGGCCGCTTCTCCGCACGCCGCGCCTGGCTCGTGATCGCGGCGTGGATCGTCGCCCTCGCCGCGGCGGGCGGGGCCTTCCTGGCTTTCGGTGGCACCCTCGCCTCCAGCTTCAGCATCCCCGGCACCGAGACGGAGCGGGTGACGGGCCAGCTCGCCGATGAGATTCCCGGAACCGACGGGGCGACAGCCACCGTGGTGTTCACCTCGGAGGACGGGGAGGCGCTCAGCACGGATCAGCAGGCGGGGATCAGCTCGACCCTGCAGGACCTGACTTCGGTCACCGGCGTCGAGGACATCGTCGACCCTTTTGAGACCGCGGAGCAGCGGGCCGAGCAGGAGCAGCAGCTCACCGACGGCGCGCAGCAGCTCGAGGACGGCCGAGCGCAGCTCGACGCCGGACAGCAGCAGCTCGACGCCGGCCAGGCGCAGCTCACCGCCGGACAGCAGCAGCTCGACGCCGCGGTCGCCCAGGCCCAGGCCGCGGGCGTCTACGAGCTGCAGAAGCCGGCCCTGGATGCCCAGCAGGCCCAGCTCGACGCCGGCCAGCAGCAGCTCGACGAGCAGCAGGCCCAGCTCGCCGACGGGCGGGAGCAGCTCGAGGCGCAGGCCGGCGAGCTCGACGCCGGCCAGCGCCTGGCCGACTACGCCTCGGAGATCCGCACCATCTCGTCCGATGAGAGCACCGCGCTCGGAATCGTCCGCTTCGCCGACGACGGCCTCTCGCTGTCCGGGGAGATCAAGTCCGCCGTCGCCGCGGAGCTGGACGCCGCGGACATCGACGGGGTGGAGGTCAGCTACTCGTCGACCATCGCCCAGTCGGTGGACGGCCTCCTCGGCGTCGGCGAGATCGTCGGCGTGCTGCTCGCCGCGGTCGTCCTGCTCGTCATGCTCCGCGCGCTCCTCCCCGCGCTGCTGCCCCTGGTCTCCTCGGTGATCGGCGTGGGCGTCGGCGTCGCCGGCGCTATGGCGTTCTCGGGCGTCGTCGACATGTCGTCGGTCACCCCGGTGCTCGGCGTGATGCTCGGCCTCGCCGTCGGCAT
>DATCMN010000546.1:0-1720 GCA_036563405.1 Naasia sp.
GTCAGAGGGTGAGGAGCACCACCAGGCCGGCGATCTCGAGCAGGAGGGTGCCGACCAGCATCACGGAGGCGAGCCGGAGGAGCGAGCCCGCCTCCCGCGTGTCGACGGCGGTGCGCCGGCGGGGCGCGGAGTAGCGGGCGATCGAGGGCTCGCGGCGCAGAGCGCGCAGTGCGGAGAGCGGGCCGGGAACGGAGGCGGGGGCGAGAGTCGCGGAATGCATGGGGAGTCCTTCGTGCGGGGAGGGCTTCACGGTAGGTCGCGCTCGACCACCCCCGAAGGCGCTTGACAGCCCGGGGGAGCGACGCCTAGCGGCGGGCTTTCCGGGAGCATCCGACAGAATGGAACCCTTCCCCTCGACCACGGCAGGAGCGACACGGTGACGGAACCGCGGACGGACGCTCGGCGCATGCTCGTGGTGGCCCACACCGGCAGGCAGGAGTCGCTCGACGCCGCCACCGCGGTGGTGACCCGCCTGGTCGATGCGGGAGTCGTCCCCGTGCTGGTGGAGAGCGAGCGCGCGGACCTGATCGCCCACAACGGCGACCTGCGCGGCGAGATCGCGCTCCTCGACGACATGGACAGGTCGCTGCTCGAGCTGGTCATCGTCCTCGGCGGCGACGGCACGATCCTGCGCGCGGCCGAGCTGGTGCGGGACGCCAACGTGCCGCTCGTCGGCGTCAACCTCGGCCACGTCGGCTTCCTCGCCGAAGCGGAGCGGGACAGCCTCGACGAGGTTCTCCGCCGCGTCCTCGCCCGCGACTACGACGTCGAGGAGAGGATGACGATCGAGGTCGAGGTGTGGGTCGACTCGGAGGTCGTCTACCGCAGCTGGGCGCTCAACGAGGCGACAGTCGAGAAGGCCAGCCGCGAGCGGATGCTGGAGGTGGTCATCGAGATCAACGGGCGCCCGCTGTCGTCGTTCGGCTGCGACGGCGTGGTGCTGTCCACCCCGACCGGCTCCACCGCGTACTCGTTCTCCGGCGGCGGGCCCGTCGTCTGGCCGAACATGGACGCGATCCTGCTGGTCCCGCTCGCGGCGCACGCCCTGTTCGCCCGGCCCCTCGTCGTCGCGCCCAACAGTGTCGTCGCGGTCGAGGTGCTGCAGCGCACGAACGGATCCGGGGTCCTCTTCTGCGACGGCCGCCGCACGCACTTCCTGCCGCCCGGCGCCCGGGTCGTCGCGAAGCGCGCCGACACGCCGGTCCGGCTCGCCCGCCTCCAGCGCGGCGTGTTCACCGACCGCCTCGTCCGCAAGTTCAATCTGCCCGTCGACGGGTGGAGGGGGCCTGCGGACGCGTGATCGAGGAGATCGGGATCCGTGACCTCGGCGTCATCGGAGAGGCCACCCTGCCTCTCGGGCCGGGGTTCACCGCCCTGACCGGGGAGACCGGCGCGGGCAAGACCATGGTGGTGACCGCGCTCGGCCTGCTCCTCGGTGAGCGCGCCGACGCCGGCGTCATCCGCAAGGGCAGCGATCGCGCCGTCGTGGACGGCCGCTGGGTGGTGCCCGCCGAGGGGACTGTCGCGGAGCGGGTGCGCGACGCGGGCGGGGAACTGGATGACCTGAGCGACGGCCGCGCGGAGCTGCTCATCTCCCGGACCGTTGCTGCGGAAGGCCGGAGCCGGGCAGGAGTGGGCGGCAGGTCCGCGCCTGCGGGGCTGCTCGCTGAGCTCGCCGGGGAGCTCGTGGTGGTGCACGGGCAGTCCGACCAGATGCGGC
>DATCMN010000247.1:0-2460 GCA_036563405.1 Naasia sp.
CGGAGATCGACCTCGACGTGGTCCGTGAGCCGCGTGCCCTCGGTGATGGCGACGTGCTGGCGATCAGCAACTCGTTCGGCTTCGGCGGCCACAACGCGGTGGTCGCGTTCGCCACCTACTGACCCGAGTCCGCAGCAAACGGCAACGCTCCGGCCTGACGGCAACGCTCTACGGTTGCCATCAGGCCGGAGCGTTGCCGTTTGCGCGTCCGGTCAGACGCAACGTGCGCTCGAAAGGGTGAAGAGCCCCCGGCTGGTACCCATCCGACCAGGGGCTCTTCTGTCGCTGTCGCTAAGTTCGAGGGCCGCTACCCTTACGACCCGAACGGGTTGGAGCGCGATGCGAACAGTTCAAGAGTAGGCCTGTCGACGTGCCTCCGGAGTCGTGTCGGCGGCGTGTCGCGGCAGCGGTGTCAGCCGGCTCGGTGGAGCCACACGACGGGGCTCTTCTCGCCCGCGTGGCGGAACGATTCGAGCTCGTCATCCCAGGCCTGACCGAGTGCGAGACGCAGCTCGCGGTGCAGGTCGAGCGCGTTCACGCCGCCCACCTCCATCGCGTAGCGGATCCGGTCCTCGGGGATCACGACGTTGCCCGCGGTGTCGGTCTGGGCGTAGAAGATGCCCAGATCGGGCGTGTGCATCCAGCGCGCGCCGTCGGCGCCGTTGCCGGCGTCCTCCGTCACCTCGTAGCGCAGCTGGTCCCAGCCGCGCAACGAGGACGCGATGGCGGCGCCCGTGCCAGGGGGGCCTTCCCAGAAGAACTCGGTCCGCTGGGCGCCCTTCTGCACGGGCTGGTCGATCCACGTGAAGTTCACGGCACGACCGATTGCGCGACCGGCCGCCCACTCGACGTGGGGGCAGAGCGCGCGCGGTGAGGAGTGCACGTAGAGCACACCCCGGGCGAGCGATGCAGCCATGTTTCTCTCCGTTTCGACTAGGTACGTCTTCCCCAACGACCTGGTGGAACGGATAGCGGCGTGCACCGAAATGAAGTTCTGTGCCGGTTTCCCGGCCTTTGCATTATGCAGGAGGAGGAGACCGAATCACAACAATGCAACTCTTCTTTCCCGGCGATTCCCGGGCGCGCCTTCCGGGCCCCGGAACAGGGCTCCCGCCCGGTTAGCATGGCGGGAAGAGGAGGCCCGATGTCGGTTCGGTACGGGATCCTCGCGATCCTCACGCTCGGCCCGGCGTACGGTCTCCAACTGCACGGCGAGTTCCTCTCCCGCGCCGCGCACCGCTCCGCCGTGAACGTGGGGCAGGTCTACGGCACCCTCGACCGGCTGGGGGCCCAGGGCACCATCGAACGCACCGGCGCGACCGACGACGGGCTGCCGCTCTACCGTCTCTCGCCCGATGGCGAGGCGGAGGCGATCGCCTGGCTGTCAGGCGAAGCCCCCGTCGATCCGGACTGGACGGAGATGCTCGACCGGGTCCTGCTGGCCTGCTCGCTCCCGGCAGCCGACGCGGAGGCCGTCGTGTCGGCCCACCTGGCGCACTGGCGCTCGCGAGCTGCCGCAGCGCGGGCCGCAGCGGACGACGGGGACGCGTCAGGTCTCGCACGCGCGGCGGAGGCGGATCTCGCCGATGCGGCCACCCGCTGGCTCACGGGCATCCTGCCGACCGCGGCCTCCGGAGCTCTGGTGCGCGGCCTGACGGAGGCCCGCCCGCGCCGCGGCCGCCGACCAGCCGCCTCCGTTCCCTGACCCAGGTGGTCGATACGGGGCCCCGGACACCGGGGACACTGCGGCGTATCGTGCACCTCAGTGGAGGAGGGATCCGTCCTTCGCGAGGACGTTCTTCTCGCCGGCCTCGACCGGGAACGGGAACCGGTTCTGCTTCGGCGGCATGGGGCAGTTGAAGTTGTAGCTGAACGCGCACGGCGGGAGGACCGCGGTGTTGAAGTCGAGAGTGATGCTGCCGTCAGGTGCGGGAGCGGTGAAGAGGAACCGCCCGACGCTGTAGGTGCTGTCGCCGCTCGTCGCGTCCGAGAAGACGAGCTGGAGGGCCCGGCCCTCCTTGAAGGCGAGGATCTCGTACTCGGTGCCGGCGTGCTCGAACGTGATGGCGCCCGGGATGACCTTCTCGCGAGTGGAGCCCTCATCCTTGATGTGGGCGAAGCCGACTGTGGTGCCCTCCGGGTTCGGCGTGAAGGTGCCCTTCACGACCCAGTCCGGGTTGTACGGGAACGCGTCGATCCCACCGAAGTTCTCGATGGCCTCCGACCGCGAATCCCAGACGCGGAGCGCCGAGCCGCCCTCCTCGCCCACGATGACGGTCCCGACGGTGTGGTCGTCGAACGTGATCGAGCTGGGCGACTCCGCGTTGCGCGGGTTCAGCAGCACTTCGCCGTCCACCAGTTCGCCGTCCACGCGGATGCCGTCGGCGGCGGTCGCGGTGACGATGAGGCCGGGCCGGCCGTCCGTGCGCGGAGCCCACCTGCCGGGGACGCCCCAGACCG
>DATCMN010000553.1:0-5317 GCA_036563405.1 Naasia sp.
GACGGAACAGATCCAGGCGCTGCTGCAGCAGAAGCCGGAATGGCTGGTCCGCGAGCGGCAGACCCACGCCAAGGTGATGGCGGAGAACGCCCGGGTCAAGCGCGCGAAGTCCGAGGCGGCGGCCCAGCGCTCCTAGCCCGCACTCTGCGCGGCCGTGGACGCCGAGTCGGCAGTCATGGCTGCCATCTCGCTGACTTGACAGCCACAACTGCCACCTCGCGGGACCGGGTCCGGGCACCGGGTAGATTTCGGGCATGGCGGAGAGCGACGGCGTGCTCGTGATCGGCGAGGCGCTCGTCGACGTGGTCGTGCGGGCCGGCACCACCGAGGAGCACCCGGGCGGCAGCCCCGCGAACGTCGCGCTCGGACTCGGCCGGCTGGGGCTCGGCCCCGCCCTCCTGACCGTCATCGGCCGTGATCCGCGGGGCGAGGCGATCCGGGAGCACCTCCGTGCGTCGGGCGTGAGGGTGCTCGAATCGTCGTTCTCGGCGGAGCACACCGCGTCCGCCACCGCGACGATCGGGGCCGACGGATCCGCGACCTACGACTTCGACATCGCCTGGGACCTCGCACCCGGACTGCCGGTCGGTTCCCCACGACTCGTGCACACCGGCTCCATCGCCGCGTTCCTCGCTCCCGGCGCCGCCGCGGTCCGCGGCTACCTGGCCGAGGCCCCGATCGTGACCTTCGACCCGAACATCCGCCCCGCGCTTCTCGGGTCGCCCGAGGAGACTCGGACGGTCTTCGCGTCGACGGCGGCTCTCGCCACCGTCGTCAAGCTGAGCGACGAGGATGCGGAGTGGCTCTACCCCGGCGAGGGAGTCGGAGCGGTGCTGCAGCGGATCCTCGATCTGGGGCCGGAGCTCGCGGTGATCACCAGGGGCGGCGACGGGGCCGAGCTCGCGACGGCGGAGTTGCGCGTGGAGGTCCCGAGGGTGCCGACGAAGGTCGCCGACACGATCGGCGCAGGCGACACGTACATGACATCGCTCATCGCGTCCCTCCTCGACCGCGGTCCCGGCGCTCTGACGCGGGGATGGGTGCAGGACGCGGGTCGCCGGGCGGCGCGCGCCGCCGCGCTCACGGTGAGCCGCCGCGGCGCCGACCTGCCGTGGGCGCACGAGCTCGACTGACCGGCCCGCCTGAGCCGCGGGGTCGCCTATCGAGTGCGGCGGGCGGACCGCCGCTCCGCGATCACGGCCGCGAGCGCCTCGTCCAGGTCGGGGTGGCGGAAGCGGTACCCGGCCCGCTCCAGCCGGTCGGGCAGGACCCAGCGGCTCTTGAGGATCAGCTCCGTCTCGGTCCGGATCGCGATGGCACCGAGCTCGGCCATCCAGCGGAAGATGGGGATCCCGACCGGCATGCCGACCCGCCGGCGCAGCAGCCGCATGAGCTCCCGGTTGTCCCTGGGATGCGGTGACGACACGTTGAGGGCGCCGGCCAGCGCCGGGGTGTCGCGCACGAAGCGGACCACCTCGACGACGTCGTCGAGGTGCACCCAGCTGAACTTCTGCCGCCCGCCGCGGGTCCGGAAGCGGTGGTAGGTGCCCGCTCTGAGTCGCCGCCGGGTGGCCGGCCAGCGTCCGTCCAGCTGCGGGCCGCCGAGGCCGATGCGGGTGAGGCCGAGCAGGGGCAGCAGTGCGCTGCCGTCGCCGAGCACGATCGCCATCCGGAGCGCCACCCGTCGCACGCCCGGCAGGTCGGGGCCGAAGAAGGCGGCCTCCCAGGCGGTGGCGACATCGACCGAGAAGCCATCGCCGATGTCGCCGTCGTCCTCGGTCATCGCCCTGTCGTCGGCGTGCCGGTAGATGGTTGCGGTGGATGCGTTGATCCACAGCGGGGGAGGCGCGGCGCATGCCGCCAGCGCCCGCGCGAGCTCTCCCGTCGTCTCCACTCGGGATCGGACGATCTCGGCCCGGTTCTCCGGGGTGTACCGGCAGTCGACGCTCTTCCCGGCCAGATTGACCAGGAGGTCGGCACCGTCCAGCAGCTCCCTCATCGCGCCGGTCTCGCCCCAGCGGGCGTCCGCGCCCTCCCGGCCGATGGTGCGCACCGTGGCGCCCTCCGCCTCGAAGGCGGCGCGCAGTCGGCGGCCGATGAATCCCGAGGCGCCGGTGAGCACCACCCGCCCGGAGTGCTGTGCTGCTTCTTCCCCCACTCTCGGATGGTATCGGCGGATGCCCGGCTTCCCGGCGGCCCATCGGCGGGAAGGCGACGCTTCGGCAGAAGCGAAACCGCGTGCCGTTGCGGTTCTGCTGGAAGGTTGCGGAACGGGTTGGTCCCGGCCCCGGGCTCGCGCCCACTTCACGGCCGGACCAGGGAAAGCGCCCAGCCGGGCGCCGCTAGGGTGGGGAGGATGTCCGACAGCCCGGCTGCGGAGTCGGCCTACCGGGTCCTCGGCGTGAGTCCGACGGCGCCGGACGAGGAACTCCGCCGCGCATACCGCCGCCTCCTGCGCGAGACGCATCCCGACACCGGGGGCGACGCCGGGCAGTTCGTCGCGCTGCAGCACGCCTGGGAGCTGATCGGCACGCCCGAGGCGCGCGCCGATTACGACCGCGGCCGTCCCCGCGGAGGCGGCGAACCCGCCATGTCGTGGGCGCCGCCTCGCCCCGCGCCGCCCGCCTCCAGCCGTCCGAGCGCCCGTGCCTACGGGCACCCCGGCGGCTGGCGGCGGGAGCGCTACCTCCGCCTGTCGGAGGAGTGGGCGGGCCGCGGTGTGCGGATCGAGGACCCCTACGACGCGGCCTTCGTCCGCTCCACGCCCCGCGAGATCCGCCGCATCCTCGCCGACGCGCTCGCCGAGGAGGCGACGGCCCGCCAGGTCGCCGACCTCGGGATCGGCTACACCGTCTGGCACGACGTCGCCACCGGTCACCCTGAGGACAAGCTCGACCACGTCGTGCTCGGGCCCACCGGGCTGTTCGGCCTGCTCAGCGAGGACTTCGGCGGCGCCGTCGACGTGCGCCGCGGAGAGCTGACCGGTGAACTCGTGGGCGGCGAGAAGCCGCTCGGCGCTCTCGCGTCCCGCGCGAAGGTGCTCTCCCGCGCCGCTCGCGTGAAGTTCCAGGCGCTCCTCGTGGTGGTTCCCGACGACGCGCTCGCCGAGCCGCTGCTCGTCGCCGGGTCGGCCCGCGGCGCCGCCACCGGCGCCGTGCGACGCTCGGTGCTGCCCGCCGTGCTCCGCGACGGGATGCCGGACGGCAGGGCGGTCGGCGGCACCGAGCTGTTCGACGTGCGCACCCGCCTGCAGAGCGTCATCCGGTTCGTCGAATAGCAGCGCGCGCCGGCGTACCGGCTGCTCCTAAGGGCCCGGCTGATCGCGGTCGACGACCTCACCGAGGAGGACGACTCGGCGACAGGCAGGAAGAAGCGCAAGCGCGGCTGAGCGGGGTCGCTACGCTCGCACCATGACGCAGCAGGCCGCCACCGACCCCGGCCTGCGCTCTCTCGCCGGGGGAGTCGGCGACTTCTTCCGCGGCTTCCGGCTCTGGGGCACGTCGTTCCGGCTGATGGCGCTCGGCGCCCTCCCGGCCCTCCTCGTGGGGATCGTGGTCGTGAGCCTGCTCGTGCTGCTCGGCCTGAACCTGGAGAACCTCGCGGGTCTCGTCACGCCGTTCGCGGACGACTGGTCCGACGCAGGACGTTCGGCGGTGCGGCTCGCCGCGGGTGCGGCCATCCTCGTGCTCGGCGTCGTCGCCGGCGTGCTCGCCTTCACCGCACTCACCCTCGCCGTCGGCGACCCGTTCTACGAGCGGATCTGGCTCGCGGTGGAGGGCAGGATCGACGGCTGGACGCCCCCGGAGACCCTCGGGTTCTGGGCGTCGATGCGGCGGGGACTCGCCAGCGGACTCCGCCTGGGACTCCTGTCGGTGCTGCTCGGCATCACGGTGTTCCTCGTGGGACTCATCCCACTCGTCGGCGGCGTGGTCGCCTTCGCCGTCGGCGTGCTCGGGGGCGGCTCGCTCCTCGCCCGGGAGCTCGTCGGGCGTCCGTTCGAGGGCCGGGAGCTGGCCCCGGCGCAGCAGGCGGCTCTGCGCCGGCTGGGGCGTCCCCGCATGCTCGGCTTCGGGGTCGCCGTCTACCTCGTCTTCCTGCTGCCCCTCGGGGCGGTCTTCGCCATGCCGGCCGCGGTGGCGGGCAGCACGGTGCTCGCGCGCCGCATCCTGGACGCCGGCGCCGTGCCTCCCCGGACCGGCTAGCCCGCGATCCCGATCGGCACGAGCAGCAGGGCGGTCGGCAGGACCGGCAGTGCCACAGCGCTCACGACGACGAGGGCCGCGCCCGCGGAGGGCAGCGGCGCGGCGGGGCGGGACAGCCGGGCGATGCGCGTGAGGGACGCCGACCTGTCGGCGCCCTCCGTCGAGTCCGGCCCGTCCGGCAGGTCGGGGGAGCCGCCGATCAGCGCTATCGCCCGCGCGAGCGAGGCCGCGGGGACGGTTCGCCGCGCACGGTCGTCGGCGAGCAGCTCGACCAGGCGGCCGACCTCGCGTTCCGCCCGGGACGCGACGGGGAACCACGGCAGCGACACCCGCCAGGCGCGGAACGCGACGAGCAGCAGGTCGTGGCGCTGCCGCAGATGAGCGCGCTCGTGCTCCACCACGGCGCGCACCTCCGCCTCGTCGAGCAGCTCGAGGAGGCCGGCGGAGAAGACCGTCATCGAGCCGGAGAAGGCGGGCAGGCAGTAGGCCATCGGGACGGCGGAGTCGAGGATGCGCATGCCCGGGCGGGCGGGATCGCTGGTGCCGAGGAGGTCCACGAGTCGCCGATGCCGCCGTCGGTCCCGTCCGGAGCGGACGAGCGTCAGCGCGGCGTTCAGCATCAGGTGACCGCTCAGCAGGATGGCCCCGCACAGTGCCAGCAGGTGTGCGACATCGGGAGCCGGGGTGCCCGTGGTGAGCGCGGCCGCGAACCCGGCGAGAGCCGACGGCAGGTCGGGGCCGAACGGGATCAGGCCGAAGGTGAGCAGCGAGCCGATCATCGAGAGTGCACCCGCGAGGGCGATCGCCTGCCACAGGACGAGTGCGGTCGCGGGCGCGCGTGACGGCCAGTCCGCCTTCGCGAGGACCAGCGGGACCGGCCAGGCGAGCGCCACCGCCAGCACCCCGAGGATCAGCGAGGCGGGGAGCACGGGCTCAGGCGTCCGGGGCGGCGAGCAGGCGCCGGAGCGCCTCCGCCTCCTCGGGCGTCGCCCGCCCGATGAAGCGGGCCAGCACGGCCGTGCGGTCCGCGGCGCCGCCGAGCACCTCGTGCATCAGCTCGGCCATGTGGTCCTCGCGGGTCGCCGTCGCCGTGTAGCGGTGCGGCCGGGTCGAGC
>DATCMN010000555.1:0-6112 GCA_036563405.1 Naasia sp.
ACCAGATCTGGGCCTTCCTGGTCCCCGGCCTCACCAAGCGGGAGCGGCAGTACGGATTCGGCTTCTTCTTCGCCGCAGTGCCGCTCTTCTTCGCCGGCTGCCTCGCCGGCTGGTATGTCTGGCCGCACATCGTCGAGCTGATGGTCGGCTTCGCGCCGGAGGAGGAGCGCGTCTACCTCAACGCGGCCGAGTACCTCGACTTCGTGCTCAAGCTCGTCATCGTCGTCGGTGTCGCCTTCGTGCTGCCCGTCTTCCTCGTGCTCCTCAACTTCGCCGGCGTCATCTCCGCTGTAGGGATCCTCAAGGGGTGGCGCGTCGCCATCCTCACGATCACGCTGTTCACCGCGGTCGCGACACCCGCCGCGGACGTCATCTCGATGTTCCTGCTCGCGATACCGATGGTCCTGCTCTACCTGGCAGCAGCGGGAGTCGCCTGGATCCACGACAAGCGCGCAGCGCGGCGGCAGGACGCACTGACGGCCGAGTACGCCGCCTGACCGAGGAGTCACCCATGTCCGCGGAACCGTCCCCGGCGGAGCGATTCGCCGCCGCCCGTCAGAGGCGCCGCTTCCCTGCGCTCGAGGCGTTCCAGGCGGGTCTCTCGTTCGACCTCGACCCGTTCCAGATCCGCGCGTGCGAGACGCTCGAGGAGGGCCGGGGCGTCCTCGTCGCGGCACCTACCGGCGCGGGCAAGACGATCGTCGCCGAGTTCGCCGTGTACCTCGCCATGCAGGAGCCGTACGCGAAGGTCTTCTACACCGCGCCGATCAAGGCCCTGTCGAACCAGAAGTTCAACGAGCTGGTCGACGAGTACGGCGAGGAGAGCGTCGGTCTGCTGACCGGCGACACCAACGTGAACGCGAAGGCCCGAGTCGTCGTCATGACGACCGAGGTGCTGCGCAACATGCTCTACGCCGACTCGGATCTGCTGAAGGACCTGTCCTACGTGGTGATGGACGAGGTGCACTACCTCGCCGACCGGTTCCGTGGCCCCGTCTGGGAGGAGGTCATCATCCACCTCCCGCAGCACGTGCGGCTCGTCTCCCTGTCCGCCACCGTCTCGAACGCCGAGGAGTTCGGCGACTGGCTGCAGGCGGTCCGCGGTGATACCGACGTGGTCGTCTCCGAAGAGCGGCCGGTCCCGCTGCAGCAGCACGTGCTCGTCCGCAGCAAGCTGGTCGACCTCTTCGACTCGTCCGGCCTGGGCGCCACCAACAGGGTGAACCCGGAGCTCGCGCAGCTCGCCCGCTACGGCGGCCGGATGCAGGGCACGCGCGGCGCCCAGGATGTCTCCGGGCGCTACCGCGGGCCGAAGGGCTTCCGTCCCGACGCGGGTCGCATCGAGCGCGGGGAGCTGGCCCGCATGCTCGACGAGCGGAACCTGCTGCCGGCGATCTTCTTCATCTTCAGCCGGGTGGGCTGCGACTCCGCCGTCAAGCAGGTGCTGCGGGACGGCGTGCGCCTCACCGACGCCGCTGAGCGACGCGAGATCCGCGAGATCGTGGAGGAGCGCACCCGCACCCTGCTCGACGAGGACCTCGCCGTCCTCGGCTACTGGGAGTGGCTGGAAGGACTGGAGCGCGGCGTCGCGTCGCACCACGCGGGCCTGCTCCCGGCGTTCAAGGAGGTCGTCGAGGAGCTGTTCCAGCGCAAGCTGCTCAAGGTCGTCTTCGCCACCGAGACCCTCGCGCTCGGCATCAACATGCCGGCCCGCACCGTCGTCCTCGAGAAGCTGGAGAAGTTCAACGGCGAGGCGCGCGTGCCGATCACGCCGGGGGAGTACACCCAGCTGACCGGCCGCGCCGGCCGCCGCGGGATCGACGTGGAGGGGCACTCCGTCATCCAGTGGGCGGACGGGATGGAGCCGCAGGCCGTGGCGTCCCTCGCGTCGCGCCGCAGCTACCCGCTCAACTCCAGCTTCCGGCCCACCTACAACATGGCCGTCAATCTGATCGAGCAGTTCGGCCGGGAGCGCACGCGCGAGATCCTCGAGTCGAGCTTCGCCCAGTTCCAGGCCGACCGCGCCGTCGTCGACCTCGCCCGCAAGGTCCGCCAGCAGGAGGAGTCCCTCGCCGGCTACGAGAAGAGCATGCAGGACGACACCGGCGCGAGCGGCGACTTCACCGAGTACGCCGCGATCCGTCGGCAGATCACCGACCTGGAGAAGGCGAACGACGGAGGCAGCCGCGGCGCGCAGGAGAAGCGGCAGCGCAAGCTCGCCGACCTCCGGCGCCGGCTCCGCTCGCACCCGGGTCACTCGTCGCCCCGTCGCGAGGAGCTGTCGCGCTGGGCGGAGCGCTGGTGGCGGCTGAAGCGGCAGACCGACGGCCTGCGGCAGCAGATCGAGTCGCGCACGGGTGCCGTGGCCAAGATCTTCGACAGGGTCACCGAGGTGCTGCTCGAGGAGGGCTACCTGAAGCGCGGCGAGGACGGCGCCATCGTGCTCACCGGCAACGGGACCATGCTGAAGCGGATCTACGGCGAGCGTGACCTGCTGGTCGCCGAGTCCCTGCGCCGCGGCGTCTGGACGGAGCTCGATCCCGCGAGCTTCGCCGCCCTCGCCACCACGCTCGTGTTCGAGCCGCGCAGGGAGGCGGACCCGGTGGGGGAGCGGTGGCTGCCGCGCGGCCCGTTCCGTCCGGCCCTCGAGCGGCTCCAGGAGATCTGGTCGCGGCTCGACGACGTCGAGCGCGAGCATCGGTTGCCCGGCTCCAACCCGCCCTCCACGGGGCTCGTCATCGCGATGCACAAGTGGGCGCGGGGCGGCCCGCTCGACCAGGTGCTGCGCGACGCGGACCTGCAGGCCGGTGACTTCGTGCGCTGGGCGAAGCAGACCATCGACCTGCTCGACCAGATCTCGGTCGTGGCGGACGGCAAGCAGGCGCGGACGGCCCGGCAGGCCATGGACGCGGTGCGGCGGGGGATCGTCGCCTACTCCAGTGTGGGTTGATCCGCGTGGCTGCTGAGGCTCCCGCCGCCGTACGGGCGCCGCACCGTCCCGCGCCTCCTCGGCGGCGCCGGGACGCGCCCACGCCGCTCTGGGCGGCGGTCCTGCTGGCGCTGCTCGGCGGCCTGCTCTTCGACGGGGCCTTCCCGGACCGCGGCATCTGGCCCCTCGCCTTCCCGGCCGTCGCCGTGCTCCTGCTCGCCCTGCGCGGACGCCAGGCGGGCGGCGGGTTCCTCGTGGGCCTCGCCTTCGGCCTGGCCTTCTACCTCATCCACATCGAGTGGGCGACCCTGTGGCTCGGCGAGATCCCGTGGCTCGCACTGTCGACCCTGCAGGCTCTGTTCGTCGCCGCCGGCGGCATGCTGATCACGCTCGCGTACCGGCTCGTGCCGCGTGCCTGGCCCACCCGGGCGGGCCGGCTGGTGCTGCTGCCGATCGTGGTCGCCGGGCTGTGGACCCTCCGCGAGGCGATCAGCGCCGTGTGGCCGTACGGCGGCTTCTCGTGGGGCCGGTTCTCGATGTCCCAGTCGGAGAGCCCGTTCGCGGATCTTGTGGCGTGGCTGGGACTGTCCGGCACGAGCTTCGCCCTCGTCTGGCTGACGGCGCTCGCCGTCGAGTCGATAGCGGTGCTCATTCGGAGGCGTCCCGCGTTCCCGGCGACCGTCTCCGTCCGCGCCGACCGCATGGGCGCGGCCCTCCTGGTGGCGGCAGCGGCGGCCGCCCTGGTAGCCGTGCCCGCCTGGCGGACGGCCGACGCCGGAACGCTGCGGGTGGCCGCCGTGCAGGGCAACACCCGCTCGGCGTACTTCGATCAGCGCGACTACCAGGGCGAGATCCTCGACGGCCACATCACCGCCACGCTGCCCCTCCTGGACTCCGGCGCCGACCCCGACGTTCTCATCTGGCCGGAGGGCGCCAGCGACCTGGACCCGCTGCAGGAGAGCCGCGCCTCCGAAGCGCTCGACCTGGTGTCGGACGCCATCGGGGCTCCGATGATCGTGGGCGCCATCACTGTGCGCGGCGACGACATCTTCAACTCGTCCATCCTGTGGGAGGCGGGCGAAGGCGCGGTCGACGTGTACGACAAGCGGCATCCCGTGCCATTCGGCGAATACGTGCCCGACAGATCGTTCTGGGAGCCGTTCGCGCCGGATCTCATCGGTCTCATCCAGCGGGAGTACACGCCGGGCACCACCAGCCCGGTGTTCGACGTGGCCGGCACCCTGGTGGGCGTCGACATCTGCTTCGACATCGTCGACGACGGCTTGATCACCGAATCGGTGCAGGATGGGGCCGAGCTGCTAATCGCGCAGAGCAACAACGCCGACTTCGGCCGCACCGATGAGAGTGTGCAGCAGTTGGCGATAGCGAGGCTGCGGGCGATCGAGACGGGCCGCAGCGTCGTCAACATCTCCACGGTGGGCACCAGCGCCACCGTCGCGCCCGACGGCAGCACCCTCGACTCCCTGCCGGTGTACACGGCGGGTGCGATGGTGGTCGACGTGCCGCTGCGAACGGGCCTCACGCCCGCCACGGCGGTGGGCCGGCAGCTGGAGCAGCTGGCCGGTGGCTTCGGGCTGGCGATGCTCGTGGTGGGCGGGGTGCTTACCCGCCGACGCCGGGTCTGAAAGTCGCCGCGGTACAAGCGACTTCGGCGCAGTAGTAGTAACACCCGCGCCGAGGGCGTTTCACCCGCGGCGACCAATGTCTGCCGCTAACGGAACTCGCCGCCCCGGACGGATCCGGGACGGCGAGGACGGCTGGGGTTCTGTTACGCGACAGTCTGCTGCTTGCCGCGACGCGCGCGCAGGAACTGGAGCCGCTCCTCGAGGAGCTCCTCCAGCTCTTCGCGCGTGCGGCGCTCGAGCAGCATGTCCCAGTGGGTGCGCGGCGCCTTGCTCTCGGCGCGAGACTGCTCGACCAGCTCGCCATCCGGGGTGAGCAGGATGCCTTCCTTGCCCGACTTGGGGTTCGTCCAGGTGTCGGGAACCTCTGCGTCTGCCGCGAAGGTGACCTCGAAGGTGGAACCATCGCCACTGCGGTAGCGAGCAGTGGTACGCGGCGAGAACACCACGCCCTCCTCGCTCTGCAGGCTCTGGGCACCGAGTCGCATCCCCCGCAAACTGCGATCCGCCATGTGCATCTCCTCTCGCTGGTGGTCCCCATACTGAACCCGCGACCGGGGGACATCCTTCCCGCCCCGGGGGTTTCTCAGGTTCCTGCCAGGGGGGTTGCGCGTGGCCTCTCAGTTGTGCTGGCGGACCACTTCGGCGAGCAGATCGGCTCTGTCCGTGACGATGCCGTCGACCCCGGCGGCGAGGAGGCGCCGCATCTCGTCGGGGTCGTTGACGGTCCAGATGTGCACCTCGACGCCGGCCGCGTGGAACCGGCGGATCATGCGCGCCGTGGCGGTGCTCATGCCCAGCGCGCGGGCGGGCAGCTGCACCGCATCCGCGGTTCTGAGCGCCCGGCGGAGGAGCGGCAGGGCGCCGGATTTGGCCGCCGGGATCGCAACCGCCAGTTCCCGGGCGGACGCGCTGGTCGCTACGGGGCCGAGCGAGGCGAGCGCTGCCCGTCGTCGCGCGGAGGAGAACGATGCCACAAGCACCCGCTCCTCCGCGCCGGCGTCGCGGATGGCGGCCGACACCGCGTTCGCCGCCTCGGGGGACTTCACGTCGATGTTGAAGCGGGCGTCGGGGAGCTCGCGCAGCGCGTCGATCAGGGTACAAATGGGCACGGCGACCGGGTCGATCGCCTGCAGCTCGGCGAGCGTCAGCGAGGACACGGGGGCGTCCAGGCCGGCGATCCGCTTCAGCTCGGGGTCATGCAGCAGAACGGCGACGCCGTCACGCGATGTGTGCGCGTCCGTCTCCAGGATCTGCGCTCCCGCGGCCACTGCGGCCCGGAACGCCGGAAGCGTGTTCTCCAGCGCGTCGAGCGCGAGCCCCCGGTGCGCGATGATGCGGGGGCGCGGTTCGTCGAAGAACGCGGTGCGGACCACGCGCGGTCAGGTGCGCGCGGCCGCTGCTCGTGCGGCCGCGCGAAGGGTACGTGCGCTCACGGGATCCCGGGACCCGTCGGCGGTGCCGCGTCCGGGCCGCCGAGGGGAACCGGACCGGGCCGGGCGTCGTTCGCGACGTCCGCCACCTCGGCGCGCGCTGCGGC
>DATCMN010000556.1:0-4871 GCA_036563405.1 Naasia sp.
GGAGAACTACGGCACCCAGCTCGCCGGCAAGGTCGTCGTCGACATCACCAACCCGATCTCGTTCGCGACGTTCGACGGCCTGGACGTTCCCGCGGACAGCTCCGCCGCTGCCGAGCTTGCGGCCGCCCTGCCCCAGTCCAAGGTGCTCAAGGCGTTCAACACCACCTTCGCCCCGACGCTCTCCTCGGGCTCGGTCGGCGGCAACAAGACGACCGTGCTCGTCGCGGGCGACGACGCGGACGCGAAGGCTGCCCTCATCGGCGCCATCACCTCGGGCGGCGCGGTCGACGCGCTCGACGCGGGCTCCCTCAAGCGTGCACGCGAACTCGAGGCCATCGCCTTCATCCAGATCGGCCTCGCGGTGACCGAGAAGATCAACTGGACCGGCGGCTTCGCGGTCGTCCGCTGACCCGCACTCGGGACGGGCTCCTGACGGAGCCCGTCCCACCTCCTCGGGCACTCGCCCGCATCACAGCACGCATGCCGCCGTCGCGGCTCCCATCAGCTCAGCCCACGAAGGACTTCTCATGATCATCGCCTACTGGATCGTCGCCGGCATCGCCGCCCTCGTCTTCATGGCCGCCGGCGCCATGAAGCTCGCCCGCCCCAAGGAGGCCCTCGCCGCCTCCGGCATGGCCTGGACCGAGGACTTCACCAGTCCCAGCGTCAAGCTCATCGGCGCCGCCGAGGTGCTCGGTGGCATCGGCCTGATCCTCCCCATGCTCACCGGTGTGGCCCCGATCCTCAGCCCCATCGCCGGCGCCGCGCTCGCGATCCTCATGGTCGGTGCCGCCGTCACCCACATCCGCCGCAGCGAGCCGCCCATCCCGTTCGCCCTCGTGCTGCTCGCCGCAGCGGCTGCCATCCTCGGCTTCATCGTCCTCTGACGACACCGCCGAACCGACCGACCAGCACCACAGCCGTCCAGGAGGACACCATGACCATCGCCGTCACCGGAGCCACGGGCCACCTCGGCCGCCTGATCGTCGAGCAGCTTCTGGCTCGGGGCGTCGCTCCCGACGAGATCGTCGCAACCGGGCGCAACGCCCAGCGGCTGGCGGAGTTGGAGAAGCTCGGCGTGCGCACCGGGGTCGCGTCGTACGACGACCCGTCGAGTGTCGAGTCCGCCCTGGCGGGCGTCGACACGCTCGTGCTGGTCTCCGGAAGCGAGGTCGGGCACCGCGCCCGGCAGCACGCCAATGCGATCGCGGCGGCCGAGCGCGCCGGTGTCGGGCACATCGTGTACACGAGCTCGCCGCACGCCGACTCATCGAGGATGGCGATCGCGCCGGAGCACAAGGCAACGGAGGATCTCCTCGCGGCTTCTCCGGCCGAGGCCACCGTGCTGCGCAACAACTGGTACAACGAGAACTACGAGCAGGCCTTCGCGCAGGCGGCCGCCACGGGCACGTACCTGGCGAGCACCGGAGCCGGCCGGGTCGCCTCGGCCTCCCGGATCGACTTCGCCGAGGCGGCCGCGGTCGTCGCCACCACGGGCGCCCGCCGCGGCGAGGTGCTCGAACTGGCGGGAGATGGTGCCTGGGATGGCACGGACTTCGCCGCCATCGCCGGGCGGGTCCTCGGCCGGGACATCACGTTCGCGGGGGTGAGTCAGGAGGAGCATCGGCAGGCGCTCACCGGCGCCGGACTGCCGGAGAGCGTGATCGAGTTCCTCGTCACGCTCGACGCCGACATCGCGGCCGGGGAGCTCGACGGGCCGACAGGGGTGCTCTCGGGCCTCATCGGCCGCCCCACCACCACTCTCGAGCAGACCCTCCGCACCTACACCGCCTGACAGCCACGCCGAACCCAGAAAGAAGCGCCACCATGGCCACCACCTCCACCCATCGCAGCTCCTTCACCGGTGAAATGGTGAACGTCCTGACCTGGCCGTCCATCGCAGAGGCACGCCCGGACGCCATCACCTTCGGCGCCGTCCACCTCGACGTCACCGATCTCAAGCGCTCCACGGCGTTCTGGAGAGACGTCATCGGCCTCGTCGAGCGGTCGTCGGGTGACCACGTGGAGCTGGGCACCGAGACGGAGACCCTCATCTCCCTCCACCCGGGCGCGGTTGCCGGTTTCCAAAGCGGCTTCAGCGGCATCTACCATCCGGCGATCCACGCGCCGAGCGAGGCCGACTTCGCCCGTATCGTGCTCCGGCTGCTCCGCGCCGGCTGGCGGATCTCGCCGACGGATCATGTGTTCTCGAAGGCGATCTACCTCTCCGACCCGGACGGGATCACCGTCGAGATCACCCTGGAGACACCCGAGCGGTTCGACTCCATCCAGTACGGCGACCGGTCGCTGATCGTGGTCGATCGCAACGGCGTACCCCGCAGCGGCCGGGACCGGCTCGACCTCGACGCGGTGCTCGACACGCTGACGGAGGACGACGACGCACCCGTCGTGGAGGGGACGCGTATCGGCCATGTCCACCTCTACGGATCCGACATCCAGACCTCGTACGACTTCTACCGAGGGCTGGGCTTCACCGACGGCCTGTACCTGCCCACCTTGGGCGCCGTCGACTTCGGTGCCGGCGGGCCGTTCAATCACCGCATCGGCGTGAACACCTGGCAGGGCGCAGGTGCGCCTCCCGCCCCGGAAGGCACCGCCCGCATGCGTCACTTCACCATGCGCTTCGAGGATGACGCGAAGCTGGATCAGGCCCTCGGCACCGTTCACAACGTGCGCGAGGTGGAGGGCGGTCACCTGGTGAAGGACCCGTCAGGCAGCGCGATCCTGCTCACGGCGAAGCCCGCTCCTGTCCCGAGATGAGGAATGCGTGACCAGACCGCGCTGGAACCGCCGGCCAGCGTTTATGCGTTGAGCCCACTGTCGCGGGCCTCGCGCATTATCATTTCGCCGAGATGATCCGAACCCGCGACCGCATGCAGGGCATGACGTTCTACCTTGCGCAGGGCCGCGATCCCGAAGACCTGAAAGCCGACATGATCGAGGCGGTGAAAGAGGGAGGAGCGTTCGTCAGCTTCGTCGAGGTCGGCAATCATCACGTGTCTGTGCTGATCTCGCCCGGCGTCGTCGTCGTGTTCGAGGAAGAGATGGTGGACCGAGACAGCCGGGACACCGGTGACATGTCGGAACCATTCGATCCTTCCGAAGACGCACGCTCCCGCAATCTCCAGTGCCCGGCACGTTCTAGGCCTGCGGCGGCTGGGGATCGGGCGGCTCAGGCAGGATTCGCAGCCCACTCCTAGAGTTGGCCGTTGCCATGAGGGCCTCGGTCCATGCCGGATTCAACTGAGAAATCAGCGACGCGAGTCGAGCCGTATGTGAACTCACCCATCATGTCTTCCCAACCCGAGCGGTAGCTGGTGCGCCTGGTCATCATGAATAGTCGGCGCCGATCAGGTCGGGGTGTTCCCCTCTAGAGCAGATCCATGTCGGGCATCAATTCGGCGGGATCATCGGGAACCACCGCTCGACGCGAATCCAACTCGCCTATACGTGCTCGCATGTACGCCACCACGTCGGCGTTGTCGGGCTCAGGAAGCCTCGACTTCGTCGACTCGGCCATGAGAACAGTGCCCGAGTTCAGGATGAATGTGGCCGATACTTCTTCGCCGTCGACGCCCAACGCCGCGACGGTGACATCGTCGGCCCCTCCGAAGTTCCCGAGTACAGCAGCGTAAGAGGTCAAGGTGTCCGCCGCCTCGTCCCCGAGAAGTAGGGACTTCTCGGCGTAGGTCACATGCTTCATCGTGCCAACTTCCTTTCAGGGGACGAGCGGAGGAAAGCCATGGACACTGCGGCACTCAGGTTCCTGCCGCCCGCGCCGCGCCGTACTGGCTCTGGAGGGGGCGGAGGTTCAATGACTCTCATGTGCGGAGACGCGCGGGTTCGAGGCGCTGGACGGAGGTGCACCGGCAACGTCATTCGAAGAAGTCGGGATCGATGTCGACGGGGGGAGGTGCATCCTCCCAGCCGGACACCTCCTCTTCGGTCCGTTCCACTGCCTCGAACCTCACGGGAAAACTGGCCGTCATCAGGACGGAGACCTGCCCGTGACCGTGGGTGTCGAAACTCACGAAGTCCCCGCCAGCCCGCACGGCGGCCACAATCCCCTGCTCCAGTTGCACCTGTTCGGTGTTCTCGTGAGGAAGAAATACTGTCCGTCGAGCCGCATCTTGGTGATTCGCATGACATGGTGCCTGCTCTGTCGCCGGTAGTCGAAGTCCTGGGCGTAGCTCCCCGACTGGGAGCGCGGCCGCATTCAGAACCGACGAGCAACCAGGGTCACGGTACTCCCGCCTCCTGAGAATGGATTGGGGGTGGACTTGTACATCGTTCACCCTTCGCATGACGAGCCGCCCGCGGTGACGGCTGAGGGCCGTTCCCATCGATAGGGCGTACTATCACGGTGCCTCGGGGAGCCTGACCCTTCGGTCCAGGCCCAGTCGGACGGTTGTGCCAGTGCATCAGGCTGGAAAGAGTCGCCTCACATGGGATCACTGATCTACGGGGCCGCCCCGGTCATCAGGATGGACGACCGGGTGCTGCGGCATGTGCAGGTTGTCGCGATCAGCAAGCTGCGTCGCAACGAACCCTTCGCCTTCAACTGGGACCAGGAACCCGGGGTCGTCGGTGACGAGGTGTGGGGCTCTTCCCACGGAACCATCTGGATCTCGAACGCGTCTCAGCTCTACTTCCAGTACGACGGTCCGCGCAGCGAGCAGAAGCTGAATTCCACCTGGCTCGAAATGCTCTCCAAGGCGACCTACCGCCTGGAAGGTCTCTCGGCCCTCCCGGAGCCGGTGAAGTAGGTTCCCGCGAACCTAGTTCGACCTGCACCATCGCCGTCAATGCCCTACCCCGGTCGATTCGTCTGAAGAGAGACTCGCTGCGGA
>DATCMN010000557.1:0-8069 GCA_036563405.1 Naasia sp.
AAGGGCGGCTGGTCGAGCTTCATGGCGAAGGAGATCAGCGAGGAGCCGGACGCGATCGCCAACACGCTGCGCGGCCGCCTCGGCGACGCGTCGATCACCCTGCCGGAGCTGGAGCCCCTCGCGGACGCCCTTGCGAGCGCCGACCGGATCCTCATCCTCGCCTGCGGCACCGCCGCGTACGCGGGGATGCTCGGCAAGTACGCGATCGAGAAGTGGGCGGGCATCCCCGCCGACGTCGAGCTCTCCCACGAGTTCCGCTACCGCGATCCGGTGATCGGCCCGAAGACGCTGGTGGTGTCGATCAGCCAGTCCGGCGAGACCATGGACACGCTCATGGCGGTCAAGTACGCCCGGGAGCGCGGCGCCACCACGCTGTCGATCTGCAACACCCAGGGCGCCACAATCGCCCGGGAGTCGGACGCGGCTCTGTACACGCACGCGGGGCCCGAGGTCGCGGTGGCGAGCACGAAGGCATTCGTCGCCCAGGTGACCGCGCTGTACCTGCTGGCGCTGCGCCTCGCGGAGCTCCGCGGCGTGCTGCCGGAGGCCGTCCTCGGGGACAGCCTGCGGGAACTCGGCGCCGTGCCGGACAAGGTCGCCCAGGTGCTCCTCGCCTCCGAGCAGATCCGGGAGCTGGCGCGCGGCATGACCGACACCCGCTCGGTCCTCTTCCTCGGCCGGCATGTGGGCTACCCCATCGCCCTCGAGGGGGCGCTCAAGCTCAAGGAGCTCGCCTACATCCACGCCGAGGGCTTCGCCGCCGGCGAGCTGAAGCACGGGCCCATCGCGCTCATCGAGCCCGGCCAGCGCGTCTTCGTCATCGTGCCGAGCCCGCGCGACGGCGCCTCGCTGCACCCGAAGGTCGTCTCCAACATCCAGGAGATCCGGGCACGCGGCGCGCACGTGATCGCAATCGCCGAGCAGGGCGACGTGGCGGTGCTGCCGTTCGCGGACGATGTCATCCGGATCCCGCTCGCCTCGCCCCTGTTCGAGCCGCTGCTCGCCGTGGTGCCGCTGCAGATCTTCGCCATGGAGCTCGCGTCGGCGAAGGGCCTCGACGTCGACCAGCCGCGCAACCTGGCGAAGTCGGTCACCGTCGAGTGATGCGGGCGGCGCGGTGATAGTCGGGATCGGCGTCGACGTCGTCGACATCGCGCGCTTCGAGCGGGCCATCGCCCGCACGCCGCGGCTCGTCGAGCGGCTGTTCACGGATGTGGAGCGCGACCGTCCGCCGCACTCCCTGGCCGCGCGATTCGCGGCGAAGGAGGCGCTCATCAAGGCCGTCGGCGACTCGACGGGCTTCCGCTGGCAGGACATGACCGTCGGCAGCGACGAGCACCGCAACCCGTCCCTCGTCGTGACGGGCGCGACGGCGGAGCAGCTGGAGCGCCGCGGCATCACCGACGTGCACCTCTCGCTGTCCCACGACGCCGGCATCGCCACGGCCTTCGTCATCGCGGAGGCCCGCCCGTGACCGGGCCGCTGCGGGAGGCGATGGTCGACCTCGACGCGATCAGCGCGAACGCCGAGACCCTCCGCGCCCTCGCCCGCACGGCGCACGCCATGGCCGTGGTGAAGGCCGACGGGTACGGCCACGGCGCGATTCCCGCGGCACGCGCGGCGCTCGACGGGGGAGCGGACTGGCTGGGCGTCGCGGACCTCGGCGAGGCGCTGGAGCTGCGGAGCGCGGGCATCCGCGCGCCCGTTCTCGCGTGGCTGCACGATCCGTTCGCGGACTTCCGCCCCGCGGTCGACGCGGGCATCGACATCGGTGTCTCCACCCTCGACCAGCTGGACGCCGTCGCGGCGGCGGAGGGCGAGGGTCTCCCCGTCGTCCAGTTGAAGGTCGACTCGGGCCTCAGCCGCAACGGGCTCGCCGCCGACGAGTGGGCGCAGGCGTTCGAGCGCGCGGCCCTGCTCGAGCGTGCGGGTCTGATCCGGGTCCGCGGCCTGTTCTCGCATCTGTCGAACGCGTCAGAAGCCGCCGACGCCGACGCGCTCGCCGCCTTCCGGGACGCGCTCGGCACGGCCGAGTCGGCCGGGCTGAAGCTGGAGCTGCGCCATCTCGCCAGCACGGCAGGCGCTGTTGCGCGCCCGGACACCCGCTTCGACCTCGTCCGGCTCGGCATCGGACTGTACGGGCTGTCCCCGTTCGGCCGGGACGGCGGGCCCGCAGGCCTGCGCCCCGCGATGACGCTGCGCACCCGCGTCGCCGCCGTGCGTGCCGTGCCTGCCGGCACCGGTGTGTCCTACGACCACACCTGGCGGGCACCAGAAGCGACGCGGCTGGCACTCGTCCCCCTCGGCTACGCGGACGGGGTGCCGCGATCCGCGACCGGACGCGCGGAGGTGGCGATCCGCGGGATCCGGCACGCCGTCCGCGGCAGGATCGCGATGGATCAGATGGTCGTCGAAGTAGACGACGCGGTCCGGCTGGGCGACGAGGCCGTGGTGTTCGGCGATCCCGCCACGGGAGCGCCCTCCGCCGACGAGTGGGCCGACTGGGCCGGCACCATCAACTACGAGATAGTCACCCGGATCGGGCCCCGGGTGCAGCGGACGCCGGAGTGACCGAGCTCACCATCGCCACGCCCGACGACATGCATGCGCTCGGGGTGCGCCTCGGCTCGGCGCTGACCGCCGGCGACGTCGTCGTGCTGGTCGGACCGCTTGGCGCCGGCAAGACGACCCTCACGCGCGGGATCGGCGACGGGCTCGGTGTCCGCGGCCCGGTGACCAGCCCGACCTTCGTGCTCGCCCGCACCCACCCGTCCCTCGTCGGCGGCCCGCCGCTCGTGCACGTCGACGCCTACCGGCTCGGCTCCGCCGCGGAACTCGACGATCTCGACATCGACCTCGAGCGGAGCGTCGTCGTCGCCGAGTGGGGCGAGGGGATGCTCGAGAGCGAGTCGATGCTCACCGTGACCATCGTGCGCCCCACCGCGGGGGGCGGGGAGGACGCCGAGGCCGAGCCGCGCCGGGTGCGGATCGAGGGCTCCGGCCCGCGATGGGCGACCGGCACGCCCGCCTGAGCCGAGGCTCGTAGGCTTGTCCGGTGCTCCTCGCCCTCGACAGCTCCGCCGGCACCGGCGCCGCGCTCGTCGCCGACGACGGCACAGTGCTGGCCGAGCGCACCGAGGCGGACACCCTCCGCCACGCGGAGGTGGTCGGGACGCTGATCGCCGGAGTGCTGGCGGATGCCGGAGCATCGGCCGGCGACGTCACCGCCGTGGCGGTGGGCGTCGGACCCGGCCCGTTCACCGGCCTCCGGGTGGGGATGGCCGCGGCACGCGCGTTCGCGCTCGCCGCAGGGGTGCCGGTCGAGGGGATAGTCAGCCACGACGCCATAGCGCTCGCCGCCTTGGGCGGGATTCTGGATCGCGCGGACCCCGCCGCCCCGTCGGGTCTGATCGTCGTCACCGACGCGCGCCGGCGCGAGCGCTACTGGACCCGCTACACAGGGCTCGACGACGCGGGCCTCCCGGTCCGGTCGACCGGTCCCGCACTCGCGAAGCCGGACGACGTCCCGGGGGATGCCCCGACGGTCGAGGACTCCGCGGTGTCGCCGGGCGCGCTCGGCGTGCTCGCAGTGCGCAGGCAGGTCGCCGGGCGACCCGCGCTGCCGCTGGATCCGCTCTACCTGCGCAGCCCGGACGTCACCCTGTCCGCGCCCAAGCGGGTGGCCACATGACCGCCGTGCTCCGCCCGGCGGAGCCGGGCGACCTCGACGACATGGTGGCGCTCGAGAACGCGATATTCCCGGACGACGCGTGGTCGCGCCAGAGCTTCGAGCGCGAGCTCGCCAATCCGCACTGCTCCTACCTCGTACTGGTGCCGGAGGGCGAGGACCGCCCTGTGCTCGGCTACGGGGGACTCCTGGCATCCCCGCCCGACGGCGACATCCAGACCGTGGCGCTCGCCGAGGATCTGCGCGGCCGCGGCCTCGGCAGGGTTCTTGTGCGCGCGCTGCTCGACGAGGCGGAGCGGAAGGGAGTCACCTCGGTGTTCCTCGAGGTGCGCGCCGACAACGCCGTCGCGCAGGCGCTCTACGCCTCGATGGGCTTCGAGGCGCTCGGGGTCCGACCCCGCTACTACAAGGGCGGCATCGACGCGGTGACGATGCGGAGGACCGCGCCGGAGCCGCAGTACGAGCGGCGGGAGCCGGTTCCCGGGCCCGAGGTGCAGCCGTGAGCGGCCCCCTGGTACTCGGCATCGAGACCTCCTGCGACGAGACCGGCGTCGGCATCGTCCGCGGGCGGGAACTGCTGGCGAACGTCATCGCCTCGTCGATGGACGAGCACGCCCGCTACGGCGGCGTGGTGCCCGAGGTGGCCGCCCGCGCGCACCTCGAGTCGATCGAGCCCGTGCTGCGCCAGGCTCTCGACGAGGCGGGCGTCGCCGTCCGCGACCTGGATGCCGTCGCGGTCACCGCGGGCCCCGGCCTGGCGGGTGCGCTGATGGTCGGGATCGGCGCCGCCAAGGGGCTGGCCCTCGCGGCCGAGCGTCCGCTGTACGGCGTCAACCACCTCGTCGGCCACGTTGGGGCGGACCTCCTGCGCGCTCCCGGCGAGCAGCCGTCGCCGCCGCTCGACGAGCCGACAGTCGCCCTCCTGGTGTCCGGCGGGCACACCTCCCTGCTGCTCGTCCGCGACCTGATCGAGGACGTGGAGCTGCTCGGCGAGACGATCGACGACGCCGCGGGGGAGGCGTTCGACAAGGTGGCGCGCGTGCTCGGCCTGCCCTATCCCGGCGGTCCGGAGATCGATAGCGCGGCGGCTGCCGGCGACCCGGCCGCCATCCGCTTCCCGCGGGGGCTCAGCCTGCCGAAGGACCTGGAGCGGCACCGCTACGACTTCTCCTTCTCCGGGCTGAAGACCGCCGTCGCCCGCTGGGTCGAGCAGCGGGCCGCAGCGGGGGAGCCGGTGCCGGTCCCCGACGTCGCGGCGTCCTTCCGGGAGGCGGTGGCCGATGTGCTCCTCACCAAGGCGATTGCCGCCTGCCGGGACCGCGGCGTCCCCCGGCTGCTGCTCGGCGGAGGGGTCGTGGCGAACGCGCGGGTGCGCCGGCTCGCTGAGGAGCGCTGCACGGCGGCGGGAGTCGCGCTCCGCATTCCGCCGCTGTCCCTGTGCACCGACAACGGGGCGATGATCGCCTCCGTCGGCGCCCAGCTCGTCGCAGCGGGACGTGCGCCGTCCGGGCCCGGATTCGGCGCGGATTCGACGCTGCCTGTCACCGACGTGCAGGTCGGCTGACGGCTGGGCGAACTGTCCGCAACACGGCGTCGTCGATGATTGACACCCCTGGGGGGTGCTGAGACTATGACACCGCGCGCCGACCTTCGGTGTTGCTGTGAATTTCTGATCCAGGAGTGACTCGAATGAGCCAGCCCGCCCCCGCCGCACCCCAGTACGGCTACGCCCCGCAGACCGAGAAGTACAACGTCCTCGCGATCGTCTCGCTCGTCTCGGCGTTCTTCATCTCGCTGGTCGCGATCATCACCGGCCACATCGCGCTGAGCCAGATCAAGAAGACCGGCGAGAAGGGCCGCGGCCTGGCGATCGCGGGCCTCGTGCTCGGCTACATCGGCATCGTGGTCGGCATCATCGCCGTCATCGCGTGGATCGCGTTCGCCGCGACGCTCGCGTCGAACGGCACCATCACCACCTACTGACCGGGAGCCGCATCATGAGCGACCAGAACCCTCCGCCGCCTCCGCAGGAGCCGCCGTACGCGGCGCAGCCGGCCTCCTCGCAGCCGGCCCCGCAGTACGGCTCCCCGCCCGCCGCACAGCCGCAGTACGCGGCGTACACCGGCGCGCCGGCCGCCGGCACGAAGTCCCCGATCCTGAGCATCCTCTCGCTGGTCGCCGGCATCATCGGCGTCGTCGGGTTCTTCGTGGTGTTCATCCCGATCGTGGGATCGATCCTCCAGCTGTTCATCCCGGCAGCCGCCGTGGTGCTCGGCTTCCTCGGCAAGAAGCGCGAGCCGTTCGCGGCGAAGGGCCTCTGGCTGACCGGGATCATCCTCGGCTTCGTGGGCCTCGCCATCGCCGTGATCTCGCTGATCGGCTGGATCGCCCTGTTCGCGACCGCCGGCACCTACAGCACCGCGCCGTAACCGGCATCACCACGGAGCCCGGCGCTGCGAGCGGCGCCGGGCTCCCGTGCTGTCGGGGCTACGCTCGGAGCCATCCCGCACCGTCCTAGGAGCACCCGATGACCGATCAGCAGGTCCTCCCGTCCCCGCCCGCTGCCGTCCCGACCGGCGAGCGCACGCTCAGCATCACCTCGCTCGTGCTGGGCGTCGTCGGCATCCTGCTCGGCGGCACCTTCGGAGCGGCGCCGATCGTCGCCATCGTGCTCGGCCACCTCGCGCTCAGGCGCGAGCCGGAGGGACGCGCGCTCGCCATCACCGGCCTCGTGCTCGGCTACATCGGCATCGGGTTCGTGGCGCTCCTGCTCCTCGGCGCGCTCCTCGCCATGCTCCTGCCGTTCGCCTTCCTGCCGTTCGTCGCGGGGATCGCGTGACCGATCCCTCTCCCCGGGACGGCGCACTGCCGCTCGAGAGCGACGCCGCGGGCGGCCCGTCGGGAGCACCTGAAGGCCCGGCCCCGGAAGCGGCTCCGCAGGAGGCGGATCGCGACCAGGAGCTCCGCCGTCCGCGCGCGCCGAAGCCGCCGCCCGACAAGTACGCGATCGGCGCGCTCGTGACCTCGCTGCTCGCGCTCTTCCCGGTGGCCGTGGTGCTCGGCCATATCGCGCTCGCGCGCATCCGGGTGTTCGGTGTGGGCGGCCGGGGCCTGGCCGTCGCCGCGCTCGTGATCGGCTACGTGGGCCTCGTCGTCGGCCTCGCGGCCTGGACCCTCTACTTCGCGGTCGTCGCGCCGGAAGTCACGCTGCCCTGACCCGCTGGGCGAGGATCGCCGTCCGCCTGCCGTCGACGGGCGCGAGGATCAGCGTGGCGTCCTCGTCCCCGCGCAGCTTCAGCCGGGTGCGGAGCGCGGCCGGGTCGACGTCCACGCCGCGCTTCTTGATCTCGAGCCGTCCGATGCGGCGCTCCCGCAGTTCGCGCGCGAGCCGCTTCTCGTCGTACGGCAGCACCGCCTGCACCGCGAACGACGCGGCGAACGGCGAGTCCACAGGCTCGTCCCCGGTGAGGTAGGCGATCCCCGCGCTCAGCATGCCCGTGCCGGTGGCGCGCGCCAGATCGCCCAGCAGGCGGGCACGGATGACCGAGCCGGCCGGCTCGTGGACGAACGCGCCCAGCGGGCGGACATCCGCATCCGGGCTGTCCGCGGCGCCGACGAGCTCCCGGGGCCCGCCGTCCGCGCCGAGCACCAGGGCGCTGCGGCGGATCCCCTCCCGCGCGAGCGGTCCCGACCACAGGACGAGCTCGATGGTCTCGCCGCCGGCCGTGATCCACTGCGCCTCCGTGTCGGCCGGGATGCGGGCGCGGTCGAACGCGGGACCGAGCTTCACGCCGGTGGGACGCTCGGCGAGCAGCGGGAAGCAGAAGTCGAGCGACGGGGACCACGCGTCCGGCCCCACGCGCCGGCCGTCCTCCCGTCGGGCCGGGTCGAGGAACACCGCCACACCGGGGTCGAGGACGACCGCCTCGGCGTCCCCCGCCTCCACCGTCGCAGAGGGGAAGGGGGCCAGGTTGAAGGCTGCGACGGCGGCCGTCACCGGGTCCCGCTCCACAGCGCGCACCTCGAGCTGCAGCGCCGCAAGCGCGAGCGCGTCGCCGCCGATCCCGCAGCCGAGGTCGGTCACCCGGGTCAGCCCGGCACGCTGGTACCGCCCGGCGTGCAGTGCGGCGACGGACAGCCGGGTGGACTGCTCCAGCCCGGCCGCGGTGAAGAGCATGCGGTCCGCGAACTCCCCGAACTTGACCCGCCCGCGCTCCCTCAGCCGCGCCTGCGTGAGCACCGCGGCCACCAGATCGGGCGCGTGGCCGGCGCGCCGCAGTTCGGCGGACACCCGCAGGACGTCCGCGCCCGAGCGGTAGGGCGGCACCTCGTCGAGGAGTCGGAGGCCCTCGGCGGAGAGGAGGGCGAGGACCCCGGAATC
>DATCMN010000561.1:0-3847 GCA_036563405.1 Naasia sp.
CACCGTCTCGTCCGGCCGCCGCGCAGCGAGGTCCAGGGCGAGGAAGCCGCCCAGCGAGTGACCTGCGACCGTCCAGGAGGCGAACCCGAGCGCCTCGGCGATCCCGGCCACGAGGTCGCCCAGATCGGCCACTTCCCGCACGCTCCCGCCGGCGGACGGCGTCTCGCCCCAGCCCGGCAGGTCGGGGATCACCAGGTTCGCCAGGGGCGCGCCCTGCCGCTCGGCCGCTTGGAGCAGCGGCGTCCAGGTGGTCCAGGAGCCGGCGGCTCCGTGCAGGAGGATCGTCGCCGGCCCCTCGTCCTGTTCGCCGGTCCGGACCACCACGGGGATGCCTGCCACCTCGACCACGCGCCGGGTGAGCGCGAGCGTTCGCCCGTCGACCAGCAGCGGATCCCCCATGCCGGGAATTCGGCGCCGCGGCCCGGGCCGGATGGACACGAGAATTCCTCATCTGATCGGAAGAAAATCAAAAAAATCAAGGCCCAATTCCGGGTTTCCGGATAGGCGCTATCTTTCCATTGAATCGGCACCAAGAGCGATTCCGAAACAGAAGGAGAACGAAATGAGTCTCGGAGCAGGCATCGTCCTTTTCGTGATCGGTGCGATCCTCGTTTTCGCCACCGACATCCAGCTCGACTTCCTCAACCTCGACGTCGTGGGATACATCCTGATGATCGCCGGCATCGTCGGCGTGATCCTCGGGCTCGTCGTCCTGACGCGTCGCCGCGGCACCGTCGCCTCGACGCGGTCCGCCACCGACCCGGTCACCGGCGACCGGGTCACTCACAGCGCGGTGGAGCGCGACCCGCTCGTCTAGTCCCCACTCGGCTCGACGAGCCGGAAAAGGCCGCCCTTCGGGGCGGCCTTTTCTGAGTGTCGAATAAGCACCGAAGACCCGGAATCAGACTCTGCGGCGTCTTCGACCGATGGTGCTATTCGGCGCTCTCGTACTTGAAGGACACCCGGAGCTTCGTACGGAAGGTGAGTTCGCCTTCCTCGCCCAGGCTGATGTCCTGCGCCACCACCTCCGCCACCCGGAGGTCGCGGAGGGTCTTGCGGGCCGTGCTGAGGGCGACCGAGGCGGCGTCCTCCCACGACTGGGTACTCGTTCCGATGAGATCAGTCACTCGGTACACGCTCACGGCGGTCCTCCTCGATGCGGGAGCAGCTCTGCTCGCTGCCAGTCCTACTCCGCCGCCACCCCGCCCACAAGGCGCACGCCCCCTGCGCGGGTTGTTCCGCCGTCAGTCGTCCGACTCGACAGCGGTGGCGAGCGCGTACTCCGGGCGGCCGACCGGGCGATAGCTGGCGAGAAGCAGCCCGCCCGAGGTGGTCGAAGAGGTGAGCAGCTCGAAGCGCGAATCGGGACCGCTGTCGGGGAACAGCCGCCGCCCCTGCCCGACGACCACCGGATACACGGCCAGGTCGAGCTTGTCGACCAGGTTCTCCGCCAGCAGCCAGCGCACGAGGGTGAGGCTGCCGGGCACGACCAGCTCACCGTCGCCCGCCTCGGTGATGTCCCGGATGCGCGCCGCGAGGTTGTCGCCGCGCAGCACCGTGGTGGGCTGCCATCCTGGGTCCGTCATGGTGGCCGACACCACGTACTTGGGGCGATCGTTGAGCGCCGCGGCGATCACGCTCTCCCTCCTGTCGGCCATCCCCGCGCCCCAGGATCCGGCGAAGACCTCGAACGTCCACCGGCCGAACAGGAACGCGGAGGCGCTGCCGTACACGTCGTCGAGGTGGTGCCGGGACTCGGCGTCCAGCAGCGGACCGGCCCAGCCACCGCGCTCGAAGCCGCCACGGCGATCCTCATCCGGCGCGCCCAGTCCCTGCACCACGCCGTCGAGGGTGATGTTCATCGTGACGGTGAGCTGCATTCTCGAGCCGGGTCCTTCCGCGTGCATGCACCAGCGACCGCCATGCTCCCGCGCCGGCGCCCCGGTGTCGATGGGTGCCCTGCGGCAAGCGCGCTGAGCCTCGTTGTGCCCTGCCCGCTGACGAGTGCGCGGGGCGGCTCCCGGGCGACGGCGCTCGCCCGGGCTACCGTTCCCCCATGCGTCCGGGGAGCAGCGAGCGGAGCCGGAAGCGGGCGACCCAACGCCGGGCGGCGCGCATGAGCCGCGCCGACAACGACCTCACTCCCATCCAGTGGCAGATGATCGCCGCGGCCTGGGGCGGGTGCGCGTACTGCGGCGACGACGAGGCGCCGGTTCAGAAGGACTGCGTCCAGCCGCTATCCCGGGGCGGGCGCTACACCGTGTCCAACGTCGTTCCGGCATGCGCCTCGTGCAACGCCAGCAAGTGGCACTCCGAGGTGACCTCCTGGATGCGCAAGCGCGGCCTCGACGAGCCGGCCTTCCTGGTGCGCTGGCACCGGATCACTGAGCGTCTCGCGGCGGTGGACGCGACATAGTGGGGACATGCCCCGCCTCGTCGTGATCACCGGCCCGATCGGCGCCGGGAAGAGCACCGTCTCCTCCCTCCTCGCAGAACGCCTGCTCGGCGACGGGCTCACGGTCGTCGTCGCCGACGTCGACGACGTCGCGGCGATGGCGCACACGCCCGCCGGAGGCGAGCCTGCCACGTGGGAGGCGGCCCACCGCGCGCACAGCGCCCTTGTGCGCCACTGGCTGACGGAGGGCGTCGACGTCGTCATCGCCCACGGCCCGATCTACACCGCGATGGAGACGGCGGCGCTCCTCGACGGCCTGCCGCCCGCGACGGACGTGCTGAAGGTGCTGGTGAGCGTCGACTACGACGTGGCCCTGCACCGCGTGGCGGCCGACACCTCGCGCGGCCTGTCGCGGGATCCCGGATTCCTGCGGGCCACCCACGACCGGTTCGCGCGGGTGATCGGCGAGTTCGGCGAGGTGGACCTCGAGTTCGACACCGCCGCTACCGCGCCGGGTTCGGTCGTCGACCGGATCGCGGACGCGCTGGCCGGCCGACGCACCTGACTTCCGTTCCCGGATTCCCGTGAACCCCGCTGCGACTTACAGGCAATAACAGTTGTGAGCAGCGACAGCGAGATCATCGGGCGGTCCAGGGATTCTCCGGCTGCATTCGCCGAGCTGTACGACCGCCATGCCCCGTCCATCCACCGCTACGCGCGCGGCCGGCTCGGTGCCGACGCCGCGGACGACGTGATGTCGGAGACGTTCCTGGTCGCGTTCGAGCGGCGTGAGGCCTTCGACGCGGAGCGCGGTGACGTGCTCCCCTGGCTGTTCGGCATCGCCACGACCCTGATGCGCAAGCATGGCCGGTTGGAGGCGAAGGCGTGGCGCGGGCTGATGGCGGACACCCACCAGCAGCGGGTGATGCCCGACGAGTTCGCCATCGCGGACTCGCGAGCCGACGCCCGAGCCGCGGTGAGGCGTCTCGCAACGGCCATGCGCCGGATGAGCCCCGGCGACAAGGACGTGCTGCTCCTCCACGCCTGGGCGGATCTCGACCACGGAGAGATAGCGGCGGCGCTCGACATACCTGTCGGCACCGTCAAATCCCGTCTCAACCGCGCACGACGACAGCTGCGCACAGCGATCGACAGGGGCTCCGCCCCGGACAAGGAGATGGACCATGGACGAACTGCTCCTGCTGCGCCGGGTGCATGAGGCCGTGCCTGAGCCGAGCAAGCTGGCTCTCGACGAGGGCCGCGCCGCACTTCTGGCACGAGCCGCCCGAACAGCCGACCTGCATGCGAAGCCGAGAGCGTCCAGACGGTCCAGGGCCCGCTCCCGCTGGGCGGGGGCCGGGATCGGCGTCGTGACCGGCGCCGCCCTGGTGACCGGGCTAGTCGCGGCCAACGTGCTCGGCCTGGCCGGCTGGCGGGGCGGCGCCGAACCCG
>DATCMN010000563.1:0-1688 GCA_036563405.1 Naasia sp.
GCTCCTGGGCGTCCGCTCCCGGGTTCACGTCTGGGTGCAGCTCGCGGGCCAGGCGCCGGTACGCCTTCTTGATGTCGTCGACGCTCGCGTCGCGGGCCACGCCCAGCACTTCGTAATGGTCAGCCACGGCTTGCCTGGGGAACCTTTCAGAGCGCGCGGATGCGCGGCTCGCGGGGATCGATCCGCTCAGCCCTCGCCGAGGAGGCGGGAGAGGTAGCGGGCGACGGCGCGGACGGCCGCCATGTTGTTCGAGTAGTCCATTCTGGTCGGGCCGAGGACACCCAGCCGGGCCAGTTCGCCAGAAGAGGAACTGTAGCCGGTCGAGAGGACGCTGGCCTCCGTGAGCCCCACCGCGGCGTTCTCGCGGCCGATCGACACCGCGACCCCGCCCACGTCGTGCGCCATCTCGCTGAACAGCTTGAGCAGCACCACCTGCTCCTCGATCGCATCGAGCACCGGGTAGATGCTCGACGGGAAGTCCTTCTCTGTGCGCGCGAGATTGCCGGTACCGGCCAGCAGGAAGCGGTCCTGGCGTCCGGCGAGCGCCTGCTCGGCGAGGGACGCCGCGAGCGGCGCGGCCAGGCGGGCGTTCTCCGGGCTGAGCGTGTCGGGCACCGCCTGCAGGCGCTCCGCGGCCTCGGCGAGCGGTACGCCGGCTCCCGCCGTGTTCAACCGCGCGCGGAGGTCGCCGAGGATCTCATCGCCGACCTCGCCGGGCAGGTCGACCACGCGCTGCTCGACCCGTCCGCCGTCGGTGATGAGGACGGTGAGCAGCCGGGCCGGGCCCAGCGGGACGATCTCGATGTGCCGGATCGTGCTGCGCGAGAGGGTGGGGTACTGCAGCACCGCGACCTGCTGGGTCAGCTGGGACAGCAGCCGGACGGTGCGGGAGAGCACATCGTCGAAGTCCACCGAGGAGCCGAGGAAGGTCTCGATGGCCTGCTTCTGCGCGGCGCTCAGCGGGCGCAGCTCGCTCAGCCTGTCCACGAAGACGCGGTAGCCCTTGTCGGTTGGGACGCGGCCGGATGAGGTGTGCGGAGCCGCGATCAGCTCCTCCTCCTCGAGCTGGGCCATGTCGTTGCGGATGGTCGCCGCGGAGACGCCGAAGCCGTACTTGTCGACGATCGACTTCGAGCCGACGGGCTCGCGGGAGGCGACGTAGTCCTGCACGATCACGCGGAGGACTTCGAGTCCACGCTCCGACACCATGCGACCGCCTCCTCCCACCGTTGGCACTCAGTTCCCGGGAGTGCCAATTCTACTCGCCGACACACTGTTTCGGCGTCATTGCAGCGGCATTGCACCGCGAGTATCTTGACCTCGTGCAGGCGCCGGAGCCCACGAGAATCGAGCCCTGCCAGGCGCGATGCGCTTTCCATCCTCCGAAAGGGACTGCACAATGACCGATTCGAACCTCCCGCCGCAGGGACCTGCCGCTGGGCAGCCCCAGCAGCCGTACTCGGCACCGGCAGCCCCTGCCGCGCCGCTCACTCCCGCCGAGGACAAGCAGTGGGCGTCGTTCGCCCACTTCGGCGGCGTCCTCGGCCCGCTGCCTCCGCTGATCATCTGGCTGGTCTTCAAGGACCGCGGCCAGCTGACCCGGCAGGAGGGGCGCGAGTCCCTCAACTTCCAGATCACCCTCGCGATCGCCTGGCTCGTGTTCTCGTTCGTGATCACGCCGATCGTCG
>DATCMN010000575.1:0-3989 GCA_036563405.1 Naasia sp.
GTCAACGCCGGCCTGGTCCCTCACCGCCCTCAGGACGAGGTGCGCCGGTCGCTCGAGTTCGCAACCACCCGCCCGCTCGGGCGGGCAGGCGTGACGTGGGAGCAGTCCGACCCCATGAAGCCCGTGTCGATGGCGCAGGCCGTCACATGGGCGCTATGGGGGGTGCTCAAGTCCGAGTCCCGGCCCACTCGACCTACGCCACCACCCCCGCCGCCTGCTGACGTCGTGTCCCGTGACGACTTCGCCCCGACCGACGTGAACCTCGCGACGGCCGCATTCTGAGAGAGGGGGTCGGCCCGTGCCCGAAGTCGGCTACCAGACCGTGCCCCTCACCTCCTGGACGTCGCTCGCCGCGGAGGCTGCGGAGACGAACCCGGACCTGGTGTGGCCGCAGTCGCCGATCGTGTTCGACAAGATGCGTCGCGAGGACGCGCAGGTGATGTCCGTCCTCCGCGCCGTGACTCTCCCCATACGGTCCGCGCGGTGGATGGTCGACGCGGCCGGCGCCGACGAGGAGATCGTGCGGTTCGTCGCTGAGAACCTCGGTCTGCCGATCAAGGGCACCGACCCAACCGACGCCGGTCCGGCCCCGCTGCGCACCCGCGGCCGGTTCTCCTGGACCGAGCACCTCCGCCTCGCGCTCCTCGAGCTCGTGTACGGGCACTCGTTCTTCGAGCAGGTGTACGACACCTCCGACGGGGTGCGGGCCCGCCTGCAGAAGCTCGCATGGCGGCCCCCGCGCACCATCGAACGGGTCGAGGTCGCCGGGGACGGCGGACTCGTGGCGCTCATCCAGAAGGGCACCGACACCCGCGAGATCCGCATCGGGGTCGAGCGCCTCGTCGCGTACGTCAACGACCGCGAGGGCGGGAACTGGATCGGCCAGTCGGTGCTCCGCGCCGCCTACAAGAACTGGCTGCTCAAGGACCGGATGCTACGTGCGCAGGCGCTCACCGTCGAACGGAACGGCCTCGGCGTCCCCGTCTACACCGGCGCCGAGGTGCCGGAAGAGGCGACGCTCGAGGAGCGCAAGGCGTGGGAGACGTCCGAGAAGGCCGCCGGTCTCGCGATCGCGACCGGATTCCGTGCCGGTGAGGCCGCCGGCGCGGCGATCCCCAACTCCGCGAAGCTCGAGCTGATGGGCGTGACCGGGGACCTCCCGGACACGGACAAGCCGATCCGGTACCACGACGAGCAGATCGCCCGCGCGGTGCTCGCCCACTTCCTGAACCTCGGCACCGAGACCGGGTCCTGGGCGCTCGGCTCCACGTTCGCGGACTTCTTCACTGGCTCCCTCAACGCGGTCGCGAAGCACATCGAGGACGTCGCCAACCAGCACATCGTCGAGGACCTCGTTGACATCAACTGGGGGCCCGCCGCCCGCGCGCCGCGCCTCATGGTTGAACCGATCGGCGCGAAGGCCCCCATCACCGCGGAGTCGATCGCCCGGCTCGTGCAGGTCCGGGCTCTCACCCTCGACGCGAAGCTCGAGGCGTACCTGCGCGAGGTGTTCCAGCTGCCGCCCGCCGACCCGGGCACGGCCGTCCCCCCGCCGCCCGCGCCGGCGCCGCCCGTCATCCCCGAGGAGACACCGTGAACCCGTTCCGCTCGCCGCAGTCCGCCGCGCGGACCCCGATCCGCGCCCAGGCACCCACGCCGCGCGGATCCGGGTCCGTGTCGCTCCGCCTGTACGACCCGATCGACTCCTGGGGAGGTGACTGGGGCGTCTCCGCCCGCGAGTTCGGGGAGGTCCTCGACGCCCTCCCCGACGACACCAAGGAGATCCGCCTCCTGATCAACTCCCCCGGCGGGGAGGTGTGGGACGGCCTCGCGATCCTCAACCAGCTGCGCTCCCACCCTGCTCGGTTCGTGGCCGTCGTCGAGGGGATCGCCGCGTCCGCCGCGTCCTTCATCGCCGCCGGCGCCGACGAGCTCGTCATGCTCCGCAACTCGGAGCTGTTCGTGCACAACGCGTGGGGCTACGCGATGGGCGACGCCGAGGTCATGCGGGAGATCGCGACGGACCTCGAGCGGCTCGACCGGAACATCGCTTCCGTCTACGCCGAGAAGTCCGGCCGGCCGATCGACGAGTGGCTCGCCCTCATGGGCAAGGACTCGTTCCTCTCCGCTGAGGAGGCCGTCGAGGCCGGACTCGCGGATCGCATCGAGGGCGTCGCGGATCCCGCCGCGACCGCCGCGAAGGCGTCGCTCGTCACTCGGTTCGCATCCGCGGACCGCGGGGCGCGCGCACAGGCACCCACCGAACCACCCCCCGTCACCCCGGCAACCGAGCCGGGGGACACCAACCGAAAGGAACAAGTCGCGATGAGTGACGACCTTCTGGCGGCTGGCCTCCGTGAGCGGCTCGGTGTCACCGATGCCGACGCCACCCCCGAGCAGCTCCTCGCTGCCGTGGATCAGGCACTCACCGCGCCGCCCGCCCCCAACCCCACCCTGCCGGAGGGCACCGTCCTCCTCGACGCCGCCGCCCTGGAGGAGCTGCGCGCGGCCGCGGAGATGGGCCGCCAGGCGCGCGCCCAGCAGGACTCCGACCGACGCGACGCGATCGTCGCGTCCGCCGTGCGCGAGGGCCGCATCGCCCCCTCTTCCCGGGACACATGGCGCGCCGCGCTGGACCGGGACGAGGCCGGCACGGCGAGCCTGATCGGCTCGCTGACCGCTGGCGCGGTTCCCGTCGCCGAGATCGGGCACTCCGACGGCACCGAGAAGTCCGACGCCGAGCGCGTCTACGACCAGGCGTGGGGCACCCCCGCCGCGAAGGAGGCGTGACCCGTGGCCGACTACCTGCCCAAGTTCAAGCCCGGCGAGGCTGTCACCTTCACCGCGTCCGCCGCGGTGACCGGTGGCCGACTCGTCGCCGTCACCGGCGCCCGTAGCGTCGGCCCGGCCGGAGCTGACTCCGCACTCGTCGTCGGCGTTGCCGGCTTCGACGCGGCCATCGGCGAGGCCGTGACCGTGTTCACCCGCGCGGGTGGCATCCACGGTCTCACCGCATCCGCAGCGATCGCGGCCGGCGCGAAGGTCGCATCCGCGGCCGCCGGCAAGGTCGCCACCGCGGGAACCAACGCGGTCGGGATCGCCCTCACCGCCGCCGCAGCCGACAACGACGTCATCGACGTCCTGTTCATCTAGGAGGGAGACCAGTGTCGTCTCTGACATACCCGGTGGCACGTCCCGAAGGGGACCTGACCGCCGAGCAGATCCAGCTCCTGCTGGCCAACCCCCGCCTCATCGCGCGGCGAATCCAGCAGCTCACCGACCAGCGGTTCCTCGCGGACTACCTCCTCACCGGCCGCTTCAACGCAGTCGGCGGAGGCATCTTCTACGAGAACGGCGACGAGCTGTTCGTCGCGGAGAACCCCGAGCAGATCGCCCCCGGCGCCGAGTACCCGCTGTCCGTCGTCGGCCGCGGTGACCTCGCCGCCGCCAAGACGGTCAAGTGGGGCCGCGACTCCGAGGTGTACGACGAGGCCATCGCCCGCCTGGGCATCAACCCTGTCGACCGCGCCCTCACCAAGCTCGCGAACACCATCATCCGGTACATCGACACCGTGGCGTGGGGCGTCATCTCCTCCAAGGTGACCGGCACCCTCGCCGCCGGCGCGACATGGACGGACGCGGGGAAGATCATCACCTCCGTGCTCACCGCTCGCGCGGCCGAGCAGGACCTCGAGCTCGGCATCGAGCGCGACACGGTGATCCTCACCACGACCCAGTACGCGAAGGTGCTCGGCATCTTCATGAACTCGGGTCTCCTCCCTCGGGAGGAGGGCAACGTGATCCTCTCCGGCAACCTGCCGACGGAGATCATGGGGTTCACCTGGGTGACCTCGACCCACATCAGCGGCAGCGACCCGCTGCTCGTGGATCGGGACCAGCTCGGCGGCATGGCCGACGAGGACCTCCGCTCCCCCGGCTACGTCCGGAACCGCGGGGTCGGCATCGAAACGCTCTCCGAGCGCATCGGT
>DATCMN010000576.1:0-12561 GCA_036563405.1 Naasia sp.
TCGCCGACTCCGACAACGCGAGCATCACTCAGCCGGCGCTCACGGTGAGCCTCCGGGGGAACGCCGCGTTCCACCTCACCGTCTCCACACTCGAGCGCGCCTCCCACTCCGGGATGTACGGGGGCGCGGCGCCCGCTGCGATGCTCGCCCTGATCCGGCTGCTCGCCACTCTCTGGAACGAGGACGGCTCTGTCGCCGTCGACGGGCTCACCTCCTACCGGGACGTGCCCGCACCCGACTACCCGCTCGAGAGGTTCCGGGAGGAGGCGGCGCTGCTCGACGGCGTCCGCCCGATCGGCCCCGGCGATCTGCACTCGCAGATGTGGTTCGAGCCCGCCATCACCGTGACGGGCATCGACGCGCCGACGGTGCAGAACGCCTCCAACACCCTGACCCCGAGCGTGCGCGTGCGGATCAGCGCCCGTATCGCGCCGGGGCAGTCGGCGGCCGACGGCTTCGCGGCCCTGGAGCGGCACCTGCGCACGCACGCGCCACTGGGTGCCCACCTCACTTTCGAGGACGCCGACCTCGGCGACCCCTTCCTCGTCGACACGAGCGGATGGGCGTTCGCCGAGGCGTCCGCCGCCTTCGCGGAGGGCTGGGGGACCGAGCCGGCGCTGCAGGGCATCGGCGGGTCGATCCCGTTCATCGCCGAACTGGCCCGCGTGTTCCCCTCCGCCCAGATCCTCGTCACCGGCGTCGAGGACCCGGACACCCGCGCCCACTCGCCGAACGAGTCGCAGCATCTCGGGGTGCTCAAGCGGGCGATCCTCGGCGAGGCCCTGCTCCTGGAGCGTCTCGACCGCCGTTCCTGACCACGACCCCGGTCGGGGGCGCGCCCATTCACGGTGCCGCACCGTTGTCAATGCCCTCCCTGAGGGTCGGACGTCTCCTCTAGCGTCCTCTCAGGAGGTGCAGTCATGCATCGAAAGACAGCCGGGCGAGACATCGAGGTCGTCGCCCTCACCAGCCACGAGTGGCGGATCTGCGACGGAACGATCGACGAGCGCGACGCTCGCCGCGTCCTCGGCTACATCGAGGAGCGGCCGGACAGCTACGAGGTGCTCGCCCTCTGTCCCGCGCCGCGAGTGCAGGGGGAGTACTCCTCCTGGGACGACGCGCTGAAGGCCCTGCTCGCCACCTCGGGGCGAACCCTCCCGGCCGCCGGTTAGCATGGAAGGACAGACTCTCCTGGAGGAAGCCATGACCGACGTCACCCTGACCGGCAAGCCCGAGGTCGACACGCACGGTGTCGGCCTCACCGACACCGCGGCCGCCAAGGTCAAGAGCCTCCTCGGCCAGGAAGGCCGCGACGACCTCCGGCTCCGCGTGGCGGTCCAGCCCGGCGGCTGCTCCGGCCTCATCTACCAGCTCTACTTCGACGAGCGGTACCTCGACGGCGACGTCACCCGCGACTTCGACGGGGTCGAGGTGATCGTCGACAGCATGAGCGTGCCCTACCTCGACGGCGCCACCATCGACTTCGAGGACACCATCCAGAAGCAGGGCTTCACCATCGACAACCCGAACGCAGCCGGCAGCTGCGCCTGCGGGGATTCGTTCCACTGAGTCTCTCCGCACGACAGAACGGCGTCCTCTCCGGAGGGCGCCGTTTCTGCTTCCGGAGGTCGACCTGCGACTTCTATGACACGTCGAAAAAGGGGCGTCAGAGGCCTGGGCGGGGGTGCATCCAGATATAGACTGACCGAGTTCCCGTCCTGCATCGCGAGAGGTTCTAGTGCGCTCGAGACTCCGCTGGGCGGCCGTTCCGCTCGCGACGGCCGTGATCATCGCGTTGGCGGGCTGCACCCAGGCGCAGCTCCACGGCTTCCTCCCCGGCTTCGAAGAGGGCGAGAAGGCGGTGACCAACCATGCGCAGACGATCGCCGACCTCTGGGTCGGCTCCTGGATCGTGCTGCTGGTCGTCGGCGTCATCACCTGGTTCCTCATCATCTTCGCGGCGATCGCGTTCCGCCGCCGGCGGGGCCAGAGCGGACTGCCTGTGCAGATGCGCTACAACATGCCGGTCGAGGTGTTCTTCACTCTCGTCCCGCTGATCCTCGTCGTCGGGTTCTTCGCCTTCACCGCGCGTGACCAGGCCGGGATCGTCGAGCGCGCCGACGACCCCGACGTCACCATCGAGGTCTACGGCAAGCAGTGGGGCTGGGACTTCAACTACCTCGACGAGGACGTCTACTCCCCGGGCGTGCAGACGCAGCCCGAAGCCCTCGGCACCCCGAACACCGGCGTCATCGAGTCCACCCTCCCGGTGCTCGTGGTCCCGGTCGACCAGACCATCGAGTTCCAGGTCCGCAGCCGGGACGTCGCCCACTCCTTCTGGGTCGTCGACTTCCTGCAGAAGATGGACCTGTACCCCAACAAGACCAACTACATGACGGTCACGACGACCCGCGAAGGCACCTTCGCCGGCAAGTGCGCGGAGTTCTGCGGCGACTACCACGCCCAGATGCTGTTCAGCGTGCGGGTCGTTCCGGAGGCCGAGTACCAGGACTACATCGAGAGCCTCCGCGAGCAGGGCTTCACCGGCCGACTCGGACCGGAGCTCGACCGCATCGGGGTTGCCGGCGGCAACTCCGGGTCCGAAGACACCGAGACGGAGTAGACGTGACCAGCACTCTCAACCGCCCATCGTCGGGCATCCCCGCCGGCCAGGCGGCGGTCTTCGAGTCGACCAAGGTCCAGCGCAAGGGCAACGTGCTGGTCAGCTGGATCACCTCCACCGACCACAAGACGATCGGCTACCTGTACCTGATCTCGTCCTTCGGGTACTTCCTGATCGGCGGCGTCATGGCGCTGGTGATCCGTGCGCAGCTGTTCGCGCCCGGCCTGCAGATCGTGCCCACGCACGACCAGTACAACCAGCTGTTCACGATGCACGGCACGATCATGCTGCTGATGTTCGCGACGCCGCTGTTCGCGGGCTTCGCCAACGTGATCATGCCGCTGCAGATCGGCGCGCCGGACGTCGCGTTCCCGCGCCTCAACGCCCTCGCCTACTGGTTCTACAACTTCGGCTCGCTCATCGCCGTCGCCGGATTCTTCACCCCGCAGGGCGCCGCGAACTTCGGCTGGACCGCCTACACGCCGCTGTCGGACGCGACGTTCTCGCCCACCCTCGGCGGCAACCTCTGGGTCTTCGGCCTGGGCCTGAGCGGCTTCGGCACGATCCTCGGTGCCGTGAACTTCGTGACCACCATCATCACCATGCGCGCGCCTGGCATGACCATGTTCCGGATGCCGATCTTCACCTGGAACATCCTGATCACGGGTCTGCTCGTCATCCTCGCGTTCCCGGTGCTCGCCGCGGCCCTGCTCGCGCTCGGCGCCGACAGGGTCTTCGGAGCGCAGATCTATGCGCCGGAACTCGGCGGTGCGCTGCTCTGGCAGCACCTGTTCTGGTTCTTCGGGCACCCCGAGGTGTACATCATCGCCCTGCCGTTCTTCGGCATCATCTCCGAGGTCATCCCGGTCTTCAGCCGGAAGCCGATCTTCGGCTACCGGACGCTCGTGTACGCGACCATCACCATCGCCGCCCTGTCGGTGACGGTGTGGGCGCACCACATGTACGTGACCGGCTCGGTGCTGCTGCCGTTCTTCGCCATCATGACGATGCTGATCGCCATCCCGACCGGCGTGAAGATCTTCAACTGGGTGGGCACGATGTGGAAGGGGTCGGTGACCCTGGAGACGCCCATGCTCTGGTCTATCGGCTTCCTCATCACGTTCGTGTTCGGCGGCCTGACCGGCGTCATCCTCGCGTCGCCGCCGCTCGACTTCCACGTGTCCGACTCCTACTTCGTGGTCGCGCACTTCCACTACGTGGTATTCGGCACCGTCGTCTTCGCGATGTTCGCCGGGTTCTACTTCTGGTGGCCGAAGTGGACCGGCACGATGCTCAACGAGCGGCTGGGCAAGATCCACTTCTGGCTGCTGTTCATCGGCTTCCACATGACGTTCCTCATCCAGCACTGGATCGGCGTCGTCGGTATGCCGCGGCGGTACTACACGTACCAGCCGGAGGACAACGTGACGTGGATGAACCAGATCTCCACGGTCGGTGCGATGATCCTCGGCGCCTCCACCCTGCCGTTCCTCTACAACGTGTGGGTCACCTGGCGCCGGGCGCCGCGGGTCACCGTCAACGACCCGTGGGGTTTCGGCCGGTCGCTGGAGTGGGCTACCTCCTGCCCGCCGCCGCGGCACAACTTCACGTCGATCCCGCGCATCCGCTCGGAGTCCCCGGCGTTCGACCTCAACCACCCGGAGGCCGGCATGCCCGTGGGCCGCGGTCCCGCCAAGGACGCACCGGAAGCACCTGTCCGTGATCTCGCAGATGGTGAGGTGAAGTAGCCATGCGTGGCAACGCCATCCTGTTCTGGCTGCTCTCCGCCTTCTTCGGTCTCGCGGCCCTCATCTACGGATGGTGGACGTGGATCGAGGCGGGCGGCAATCCGGAGGCCACCGCGGTCGAGTCCTATTACCAGGGCGGCCCGGGCGTCGAATGGATCGGCGTCGTGGGCCTGTCGCTCGCATCGGTCCTGGGTGCGTTCGTCGGGTTCTACCTGCAGCGCGGCTACAACGCCCAGGGCGGGGAGCTGCCCGAGGACCGGCCGGACGCGAACATCGACGACGGCGACCCGGAGCTCGGCTTCTTCAGCCCCTGGAGCTGGTGGCCCATCATGCTCGCCGCGGCCGCCGCGCTCGGCTTCCTGGGCCTCGCGGCGGGATTCTGGATCCTCTACCTGGGGCTCGCGCTGTTCCTCGTCGCCATCGTCGGCTGGGTCTACGAGTACTACCGCGGGTACCACGCGCGCTGACCGCCGGCCGCACCTGAAGCGCCCCGTCTCCTGAGGAGGCGGGGCGCTCTGCTGTCCGCGCGAGTCAGGTGCCGGAGAGCTCGCCGCGCACGGTGGAGCCGGCGATCCGGGCCGCCTGCTCGAAGAGCGTCCGCATCCAGGCGTGCTCGGGGTCGCGGTTGTGCACCGGGTGCCACCAGAGAGCGTTGAGGATGGGGGTCGCGTCGAAGGGGGGCTCGAGAACCCGCACCCCGCCGAGGCGCTCCGCCGTTCCGGCGAGGCCCGACTGGATGAGGCCCAGCCGGTTCGATCCCGCGATGAAGTGGGGGAGCGCGAGGAAGCTCTCCACCACGGCTTCCACGTGCGGCTCGATGCCCAGCTGCTGCAGCTGACGAGCTGCTGAGGTGAACGCCGATCTGGACTGGTAGGTGAATACCCACGGCGACGTCGCCAGGTCGTCCATCGTGATGCTCTCGCCGACGCCCGGATTCCCGCTGGAAGCCAGGATCACCCAGCGGTCCCGCCAGAGATCCTTGTAGGGCAGGTCGGTGAGGTAGCCGTGCGGGATCACCATCGCGTCGACGGAGCGCAGCCTGTTGGCGGCGTCTTCCACCACAGGCGGCGAGTGCAGGATGAAGCGGAAGCGGACGCCCGGCGCCTTCTCGGCGGCGAGCTGCGAGAGGATCGGCCCTATCGTGGCGAACCCGTAGTCGGATCCGTACACCGTGAATTCCCGGGTCGACTCGTGCGGCGTCCACGACGCCTGACTCTCGAACACCCGGCGAGCGGCGTCGAGCGCGGTGGTCGTGTGCTCCGCCAGGCGAAGGGCCAGCGGGGTGAGCTCGTACGTGTTCCCCCGCCGTGCGAGCACCGGATCGTTGAAGTGCGTCCGCAGTCGCGCGAGTGACGCGCTGAGGGCCGGCTGGCTGAGATGCAGCCGCTCGGCGGCACGGGTGACGCTCTTCTCGGTGAGCAGCGCGTCGAGCGCGACCAGGAGATTCAAGTCGAGCCGGGAGAGCAGGGGGGAGTCGGTCACGGCAGTGTGATCCTTCGGCAGAATGTCCGACCAGTCTATCCACGCAGCCTATTCAGCCGCGAGATCCCATCAGCGGGATCGATGCGGACGGTCCGCCTTCAGGACTGCCGATGACCGCATCCGCAGCGGTGATGGGGGAGCACTGTGCCGGGGGTGTTCCCGGACGTACTGTCGGTCCGACACCGCCGGCGTGGGCGCGTTCCGCGTTCCCGCCGCAACCGGCGAAAGGCGGGCACGTGCTCCTCGAACGGGATCTCATCCAGTCCATCGGCTTCCGCAATGTACGGGACGGCGGGAAGGTCTCCGGCTTCCAGCTCCGGATCCGGATGCCCTCCTACCGCGGCATGGCCGCATCTCTGGTGGACGGCATCGCCGTCCGCGTCGGGGACCGGGTGTCGGTGCCCGCGGACGTGCCGCTGTGGACTTTCGGAGGCACCACCTACACGCTCGACCAGCTGCAGCGCACCGAAGGCGTGCGGTGGCCCCTCGAGGAGGCGGCCATCGTCACGGTGCCGCTCGACGGCGGGCTCCCGCCGGGGGTGCACGAGGTGTCCGTGGAGCTGCGCCTCCGGATGTCCTACATCCCCCTCGTTCACCAGCCGACCGTGATCCATTCCAGCCAGCGGGTGACCCTCGCCGCTGAGGCGCAGGACGGCGCGCCGTTCAAGTACGGCGTCTCGCTCTACAGCCACATGACGGACTTCGGCACGGTGATGGACCTCGACATGGCACTCGCCGGGATCGCCGACATCGGCGCCACCGGTGTCGAGCTTCTCGGCGAGGGCCACATCCCCGGCTACCCGGAGCCGTCCGCGGCGTGGATCGACACCTGGTTCGCGCTTCTCGGCCGCTACGGACTGGAGCCGACCAACTACGGCTCGTGGGTCGACACCCGCCTGCACCGGGGCCGGGCGATGACCGAGACGGAGGGCGCCGCATTCCTGGAGCGGGACCTCCGGCTGGCCGCCCGGCTCGGCTTCCCCTTCGTGCGACCCAAGATCGGCGTCGTCTCCGACGACCTCGTGCCGGACCCGATCTGGGAGGGTGCCGTCGAGCGGTGCCTCGACACCGCGCAGGAGCTCGGCATCATCATCTGCCCCGAGATCCATTCGCCCACCCCGATCCAGCATCCCGTGGTCGAGGCGTATGTGGCGTTCATCGAGCGGACGGGCACGGAGAACTTCGGACTGCTGATCGACACCGGCATCTTCCAGGACCGGCCGATCCCGCTGCGACCGGGGGAGACCCGGGAGACACGACCGGCCTTCCTCGACGGGATCGGCACCGATCCTGCCGACCTGCAGCTGGTGAAGGACCATGTCGTCTTCGTGCAGGCGAAGTTCCACGACATCGACGAGGGCCTCGAGGACCAGAACATCCCCTGGCGCCCCGTCCTGTCCGCACTGGCGGACATCGGCTACACCGGCTACCTCTCGAGCGAGTACGAGGGCGACAGGTCGCCCTGGCGCTCCATCGACCAGGTCCGCCGCCACCACGCTCTCCTGCGGGCACTCGGAGACGGTCGCGCCGCCTAGGAGAACGACGGCTTATGTCGGACATCGCAAGTGGTTATGTGTGATTTCGACGCATCGATGGAAAACTGAGCCGACAGCACAGTCACCACGGCTCGCCGAGCCAGACAACGAAGTCAGAAAGGCTGGACATGACACAGCACCGCCGCCCTCTCATCCGCCGAGCGGGGTACCTCGCGCTCCCTGCCGTCGCCGCGATCGTCCTCGCCGGCTGCTCCGGATCACCGTCGGGCGGAAGCTCCGGCGGAACCGGCGGCTCCGGCTCCGGGTCCGAGCCCGTGGAGTTCTCCTTCACCTTCGCGACCTCGAACAACCTCGAGAACCCGTTCGAGACGCTGGCGAACGCGTACATGGAGGAGAACGACAACGTCACCATCGAGCTGAACGCCCAGCCGAACGACAACTACGACACCACCGTCCGCACCCAGCTCCAGGCGGGCAACGCGAGCGACCTCATCCAGACGGTGCCGGGTGCCGGTCAGCCGCGCTCGATCGGCGCTCTCGCCGAGGCCGGCTTCCTCGCGCCGCTCGGCGGCGACTCCGCCGGGATCATCCGCGAAGGCACGGAAGGGCTCTTCGAGTTCGACGGTGACACCTACGGGCAGCCCGTCGACTTCACCGTCACCGGTCTCGTCACGAACCTGACGCTCGCCGAGGACCTCGTCGAGGAGTTCCCCTCCGAGATGGACGCCTACCTCGACGCGTGCTCCACCGTTGCCGAGCAGGGCAAGTCGATGATCGCCCTCGCCGGAGCCGCCGCGCCGAACACAGGCCTCATGGCGATGGCGATCTCCGCCACCCGCGTCTACGCGGATGAGCCCGACTGGAACGAGCAGCGGCTCGCCGGTGACGTGACCTTCGCCGAGAGCGAGGGGTGGCAGGACACGCTGCAGACGATCGTCGACCTCAACGAGGGAGGGTGCTTCCAGCCCGGCGCCGAGGGCGGCGGCTTCGACGCCATCACCAACGGCCTGGCCAGCGCCGGTTCCGTCAGCGCCTTCGCCCCCGGCGGCTCCGCCGTCGAGATCGCGGCGGCCGCTCCCGAGGGCATCGAGTTCGTCATCGAGCCCTTCCCGACCGACGGCGGCGACCCTTACGTCCTCGCGAGCTCCAACTACTCGCTCTCCATCACGGAGGCGTCGGAGAACAAGGAGGCGGTCCAGGAGTTCCTCGACTGGATCGCCGGCCCCGACGGCGCGAAGGTGTTCGCTGACGCGTCTGGCCAGCTGCCGGTCAGCGGCTTCGAGGGCATCGAGCTCGAGGGCACGATCTACCAGCCGGTCGCCGAGCTGCTGACCAGCGAGTCGTACGCGCCGCTCCCCAACACGATCTGGCCGAGCGCCGGCGTATACGACGCCCTCGCCAGCGGAGTGCAGGGCCTCCTGACCGGCCAGAAGACGGCCGACCAGGTGCTCACCGACATGGACGCCGCCTGGGACTCCTGATCACCCGGCGCCGCCCGGGGCCGTGCAGGTCCCGGGCGGCGCTCCCGCCCGCTCCAACAACGACGTAGGGGACATGCAATGACGGCGACAATCCGACCGGAAGCCGCAGGCGCCAGAGCCGCGACCGACGGCAGAGCCCCCGCGCCGCGCAAGCGCCGCCCGTCGGGCAGCCTGATGAAATTCGGGCACTGGTGGTGGGCCCTCCCCGGCATCGTCCTCGTCCTCGCGATCCACTACCTGGCGACAGGGGTCGGCGGCTTCTTCGCCTTCACCGACTGGTCGGGACTCGGCTCGTTCGAGTTCATCGGGCTCGACAACTTCGCGGAGATCTTCGCGGACCCCAGCAAGATCGGCGCCCTCGCCAACACGCTGTTCCTGGCGATCATGTCCGTGATCATCACTAACGTGCTCGGCCTCGCGATCGCCTTGGGACTCAACCGTGGGCTGAAGAGCCGCTACATCCTCCGCGTCCTGTTCTTCATGCCGGTGGTGCTCAGCCCGCTGGCCGTCTCCTACATCTGGAAGTTCATCTTCGACTTCAACGGCCCGTTCAACGGGTTCCTCGGGATGATCGGGCTGGAGGGGCTCGCCCGTCCGTGGCTGGCGGACCCCGTCTGGTCGATCTGGGTGGTCCTCCTCGTGATCTCCTGGCAGAACACCGGCTTCGCGATGGTCATCTACATGGCCGGTCTCGCGGCCGTGCCGGTGGAGATCGAGGAGGCCGCCGCCATCGACGGGGCCACCGTCCGCCAGCGCTTCTGGCACGTGACGCTGCCGTCGATCCGACCGGCCGTCGCCATCGCGACGACGCTCGGACTCGTGAACGGCTTGCGGATCTTCGATCAGATCATGGCCCTGACCGGCGGCGGACCGGCGGGCGCCACCGAGACCCTCGCCACCGAGGTCTACAAGCAGTCGTTCGCTCTCGGCAACTTCGGCTACGGCGCGGCACTCGCCCTGCTCCTCACCGTGATCATCCTCGTGTTCGCCGTCATCCAGCAGCGCCTGACCGGCGCCAACCGATCGGAGGCGTGACCCATGTTCCGCTACACCGGGTTCACCGCGCTGCGCGAGGTCGTCTTCTGGATCATCGCGCTTCTGTTCCTGCTGCCCTTCTACTTCCTGGTGATGACCTCGCTGAAGTCTGATCAGGAGGTGTTCACCACCTCGGCGGCGGCCCCGCCGAGCTCGCCTGACTTCGGCAACTTCGTCGAGGTCCTCACGGCGCAGGGCAACTCCAATGTCATCTGGGGTCTCTTCAACAGCGCGATCATCACGGTGGCCAGCGTGCTCGTGCTCGTGCTCCTGGGCTCACTCACCGGGTATGTGATCGCACGCAGCACCGCACGCTGGAGCACCGGTCTGTACTACCTGTTCCTCGTCGCCATCGTGCTGCCCACTCAACTCGGCACCGTTCCGCTGTACATCGGCGCCCGCACGCTGGGGCTCACCGGGTCCGTCTGGGGAATGGTCATCCTCTACGGCGGCATGCTGCTGCCGCTCGCGATCTTCCTCTACGCCGGCTTCTTCCGCGGGCTCGGGACCGAGTACGAGGAGGCCGCAACCATCGACGGCGCCAGCCGCACGACGGTGTTCTTCCGCATCGTGCTGCCGCTGATGTCACCGGCGACAGGCACCGTGGCGATCCTCGCCGGGCTCATCGTCTGGAACGACTTCTTCACGTCGCTGATCTTCCTCGGCGGCTCCGACAGCCAGACGCTCCCGGTCACGATGTACTACTACATCGGCTCTCTGGTGTCGCAGTGGAACCAGATCTTCGCGATCGTCATCATCTCGATGATCCCGATCCTCGCCTTCTACCTGTTCGCTCAGAAGCGGTTCATCCAGGGCTTCGCCGGCGGACTGAAGGGCTGACGATGCCGGACGTCCGGCAGGACTTCGAGCAGTTCGTCGACCTGTTCTACCGGCGCAAGCGCGTGGCCGAGGCGTTCGACTTTTTGGTCGCCGAGGACTACCGGCAGCACAACCCGACCATCGCGGACGGGCCGGCGGCGGCGGTCGCTGCGCTGACGCCCAAGTTCGACGGGTCCCCGGGGGCGGTTTTCGACGTGCAGCGGATCCTCGTCGATGGCGACCTCGCGATGGTGCATCTCAAGGCGTCCCGGCCGGGCGCCCCCGACGCGGCTGTCGCCGACATCTACCGCTTCGCCGGCGGACGGATCGTGGAGCACTGGGATGTGCTTCAGCCCGTGCCGTCGGGCGCAGTCCACGACCACCCCATGTTCTGACGCGCCGCGTCCGAGATCAGGAGAACACCATGTACCAGCTCGCGCCCAACATCGAGCTCCTCTTCACCGAGGCGGGCGACTACCAGGACCGGGTCCGCGCCGCCGCGGCGGCCGGCTTCACGGCCGTCGAGATGTGGGGGCCGACAGGCGTCGATGCTCCCGCCAAGCCGAAGGACCTGCCGGCGCTGAAGGCCGCGCTCCAGGAGACAGGCACCCGGCTGACCGCTCAGCTCTCCGAGCCCCGCACCCAGTTCATGATCCCGCCGCGCGACCACTCCGAGTTCTACCGGAAGCTCGACGAGGGGGTCGCGATCGCCCGTGACCTCGGCTGCCCGCGCATCGTCGTGGGCAGCGGAACGGGGTTCGGCGGCTCCAAGCGGCAGACCCAGCTGGACGACCTCGTCGAGATCTACCGCAAGGCGGTCGCCCAGATCGCAGGGTCCGAGATCACCCTGGTCCTCGAGCCGGTGAACATTCGGGTGGACCACCCGGGCGCTCTCCTCGACCGCACCAGCGAGGCCGTGTACGTCGCCCGCGGCGTCGACTCGCCGTGGTTCGGCGTCCTCTACGACCTCTACCACTCCACCGTCGAGGGTGAGGATGTCGCGACCGAGCTCGCGAACGGCGGGAACCTCATCCGCTACGTCCAGATCGCGGACGCGCCCGGTCGCGGTGAGCCCGGATCGGGATCGATCGACTGGACCGCCCGGCTCGGCGACCTCCGCACCGCCGGGTACGACGGTCCGATCGGCCTCGAGTACTACCCGACGATCGAGTCGGGCGAGTCGGTGCGGGTGATCCGGGAGTTGGCGGCGAACGCATGACCAGTACCCGCTATCCCACGACGGTCGACGTCGCGATCGTGGGCAGCGGCCCCGTCGGCGCCGCCTACGCCCGGATCCTCAGCGAGGACGCCCCGGAAGCGACCGTCGCGATGTTCGAGGTCGGCCCGACGGTGTCCGACCCGCCGGGCGCCCACGTGAAGAACATCCTCGACGCGGCCGAACGTGCCGCCGCCCAGCGGAAGAGCGAAGGACCGGGCGCGGGGGAGGCCACCTTCAACAGTCCGGTCGCCCTGCACTCCGGTCAGCGCCGGGCCCGCCCCGGAACATTCCTGCTCCCGGACGGCTTCGCCGCCGAGGGCGAGGACGGACTGCCGCTCGCCGCGATGTCCAGCAATGTCGGCGGGATGGGCGCGCATTGGACGGCCGCGTGCCCCCGGCCCGGAGGCAGTGAGCGCATCGGGTTCCTCGAGGACCTGGACGAGCTGCTGGGTGAGGCGGAGCGCCTCCTCGGCGTCACGAACGCCGCCTTCCGAGGCGCACGGTTCTCGGATCTGGTGCACGAGCGGCTCTCCACGGCCGTCGACGAGGGACGGGTGCCGGAGAGCGTCGTCCAGCCCATGCCGCTCGCCGTGCACCGGCGGGACGACGGGCGCCTGGTGTGGTCCGGGTCCGACGTCGTGATGGGAGAGCCCACCCG
>DATCMN010000577.1:0-3409 GCA_036563405.1 Naasia sp.
AGGGTGGCGGCGGTGTCCGCACTCCTCGCCCTCGTCGGCTCCGGCCTGCTCGGTGTCCTCGTCGCAGTCCTGGCTCTCGGCGTGCGCAGCGTGCAGCAGCGGCGCGCACCGGTGCTCGCTCTCGCCCAGGCCAGGGGCGCCGGTCCTCTGCGGATGCGCTCCGTGATGATCCTGGAAGGGCTGCTCGTCGCGGTGCCGGCAGGTGCGGTCGCGATCGGGCTGGCGGCGGTGCTCCTGCCTCTCGACCCTGGCCCCGCGGGCTGGCTGCTGCCGATCGCCGCCACGGCCACGGTCCCCGTGCTGTTCGCCGTCCTCACGCCGACCCGACTCGCTGGGCGCGACCGCGAGGATCTGACGGTCGGCGCCCGCTCGAGCACCCGCTGGATCCTGGAGGCCGTCGTGATCGGCCTCGCCGCGGTGTCGCTGTTCCTCCTCGCGCGCCGCGGCCTGGTGGGCACCAGCGCAGTGGTGGGTGTCGACCCGCTCCTCGCCGCGATGCCCGTCCTGCTCGCCGCGGCCGTGTGCGTGGTGGTGCTGCGGATCTACCCCGCGCCGATGCTCGCGGTCCAGGCGGCCGCACGCCGGAGCCGGTCGGCCACAGGGCTGGTGGGCGCCGCCCGCGCTGTCCGCGCACCCGCTCTCGGCTTCGCCGCGGTGCTCGCCCTGGTCGTCGGGGTCGCGGTCGTGGTGGCGTCCATCACGCTGGCGACCACTGTGCGAGCCGCCCTCGAGCGGACAGCCGTCGAAGCGGTGGGCGCGGACCTGCGCGTCGAGGCGGCGAACCTCCCCGACGAGGTTCTCGACACCATCCGCGCGGCCGACGGCGTCACCGCCGCGGCGGGGGTCGCGATCGTCGACGGCGTCCAGTTCCGCGACGAGGCGGGCAACGACGAGCTGTTCGCGGTCGTCGCCGACACCGAGGCCCTGCATGAGGTGCGAGACGACCTGCCGGTGCTGACGGCCGCCACCGGCGCCGTGCAGATCGCGGCCGCCGACGATTGGGCGGAGGACATCGTGGGCACCGAGCTGCAGCTCGCCGGCGCCCCCGCCTCCCTCGCCGCGGTCCTTCCCGTCGACGCCATTCCCGGAGTGACTCGCACGTGGGCACTCGTCGATTCGTCCGCGCTCGAGCAGCTCGACATCGACCCGCCCGTCGTCCGTCAGGTGCTGGTGCGCCTGTCGTCGGATGCGGACGCGGAGGCGGTGGGCGCGGTCCTGGACGAGCTGGTGAGGGAGGCGCAGCAGACCGATACGGCAGGCAGCGCCGTGGTCGTCACCTCCGCCGAGGGTGAACTGGCCGCGGCCACCGCCGCCCCCACCGTGGGCGGACTGGAGCGGTTCCTCCTCCTCGCCGCCGCGGCCGCCCTCCTCCTCACCGTGCTCGCGGTGCTGCTCACGTCCATCACCGGGGCGAAGGCGCGGGGCCGACTCGTCGCCGTTCTCCGGGTGCTCGGGCTCAACCGCCGGCAGGTCCGCCGACTCCTCACCTGGGAGCTGGCGCCGGTCACCATCACCGCCGCGATCGTCGGCACCGGGCTCGGCCTTGTTCTGCCGCTGATCATCGCCACCGCCCTCGACCTGCGGCCGTTCGTCGGCGGGCGGGTCCAGCCGGGGCTCGTGGTGGACCCGCTGTGGGTCCTCGCCGGCGTCGGCGCGTTCCTCCTCACCGTCCTTCTGGCCGGAGCCGTCGCCGCGGCCATCGGCCGCCGAATAGTGCCGGCCGGCGCACTCAAGATGGGAGACGCATGAGCGCTCAGATCGAATGCACCGACCTGGTGCGCATCTTCTCCGCCGAGGGGGTGGAGGTGCAAGCGCTGCAGGGCCTCACCCTGCGCGTCGACTCCGGTGAGCTGACGGCGGTGGTCGGTGCGTCCGGATCGGGCAAGTCGACGCTGCTGTCCATCCTGTCCGGACTGGACGTGCCGACCGCCGGCTCGGCGCGAGTGGCCGGACACGACCTGCTGACCATGAAGACCAAGGAGCGCACGCGGTACCGCCGGAAGACCGTCGGGTTCGTCTGGCAGCAGACCGCCCGCAACCTGATCCCGTACTTCACCGCGGCCGAGAACATCGCGCTCGCCCTGTCAGTCGCCGGGTCTCCCCGTGCCGGACGCGGCGCACGAGCGGACGAGCTGCTCGGACTGCTCGGCATCGATTCGGTGCGCGACCGGCTGCCGGTGCAGATGTCGGGCGGCCAGCAGCAGCGGGTGGCGATCGCGGTGGCGCTCGCCAACGAGCCGGAGGTGCTGTTCGCGGACGAGCCGACCGGTGAGCTCGATGCCGCCAACTCGCAGGTGGTGTTCGACGCCATGCGCGACGTCAACGAGCGGCTGGGTGTGACGGTGCTGATCGTCACCCATGACGAGTCGGTGTCCGCGCAAGTGCGGCGGACTGTGCAGATCCGCGACGGCCGCACGTCCACCGAGACGCTGCGCAGCACGCAGCTCGACGAGCACGGCGTGGAGCGCTCGCATGCCCAGGAGTACGCGGTGCTCGACCGGGTGGGCCGCCTTCAACTCCCGCAGGACTACCTGACGGCTCTCGCCTTGAAGGACCGCGTCCGCCTGGAGCTCGAGTCCGATCACGTGCAGGTGCATCCCACCCGGCCGGAGGAGGGGGAGAAGTGAGAGGAGAGATCGTCCTCCGCTGCGAGGGCCTCGGGCGTGCCTACGGGAGCGGCGCCGCGGAGGTGCACGCCCTCGTCGACGCGGAACTGGAGGTGCGGGCGGGGGAGCTGGTGATCCTGCGCGGCCCGTCCGGGTCGGGGAAGACGACGCTGCTCAACCTTCTCGGCGGTCTCGACCGACCGACCACCGGACGGGTGTGGATCGGCGACCGCGAGGTGACGGGGGCGACCGAGGACGAGCTCACCGAGCTGCGGCGGCGGGACATCGGCTACGTGTTCCAGTCGTTCGCGCTGCTGCCGATGCTGTCCGCCGCCGAGAACGTGGACCTGCCCATGCGGATCGCCGGCGTTGGCGCCGAGCAGCGCGCGTCGCGGGTCGACGGCCTGCTCGAGGTGGTCGGCCTCACCGGCCACGCCAACCAGAGGCCGGGAGAGCTGTCCGGTGGGCAGCAGCAGCGCCTGGGCATCGCGCGGGCCCTCGCCAACGAGCCGCGGCTCCTCATCGCCGACGAGCCGACAGGTCAGCTGGACAGCCGCAACGCGGAGGCGATGATGTCGCTCCTCGCCGAGCTCGTGCACGTCCGCGGGGTCGCCGCCATCGTCTCCACCCACGACCCGCGGATGGCGGCGCACGCCGACCGGATCGTCGAGATCGTGGACGGGCGTCTGGTGCGCCACGGCAGGCACGCGGCAGCGGGTCGCGTCTCACGCCGCGGGTGAGCGCGTCCTCGTCCCGGCGGGGCGGCCGCGCACACGCCTTCCTGCCGTGGAGGCAGGCGGTCA
>DATCMN010000578.1:0-2445 GCA_036563405.1 Naasia sp.
GCTCCGGTTCGTGGCGGCGCCGATAGTCGTCGTCGCGCTCGCCGCGGGCTCGACGCTCGTCGCCGCGGGCTATGCCGCGACCTGGGAGGAGTCCTTCGAGCGGACGGCGGCCCTGCGCGCCGGCGCCGACCTCAGCATCCGCGCAGGCGCCGCCGGCATCTCCGCCCCGGCGATCGACGAGGTGGCCGCGCTGCCCGGGGTGACGGCGCTCGCAGCGGTGCATGACGAGAACCTGCAGATCGGCAGCGAGAACGGGTCCATCCTGGCCGCGTCGCCGGACGCCGTCGCCGAGCTCGCGCTGAGCGGCGACGCATTCGATGGTCCGGCCATCGCGGAGGCGATGCGGGGCGAGGTGCCCGGCCCGGTGCTGCCCGCCGAAGCGGGAGAAGCGACGCTCACCGTCGAGGTGTCCGGCTTCGGGGTGATCCCGACCATCGCACTCCAAGTGTCCGACGCCGCGGGCGTTCTCCGGTCCGTGCCCCTCGAGGCGCGCAGGGCGCCCGGCACGCCGGCACCCGAACAGCCCGCGGGGGCTCCAGGGGCCACCCTCCTCGAGTACATCGGCTCGCTCCCGCCAGCCCCGGCGGTGCAGGGATCGGCTCGCGTCCTCGCGATCGACATCGAGATCGCGGGCGACGCCATCGCCGACGACGAGTCGGCACGCTTCCGGCTGATGGGCCTCACCGCCCAGGCGGACGGGGAGCAGTCCGACATCCCCATCGACTGGTACTGGATCCCGGAGAGCCCGGGCTTCGCCTTCAGCTGGCCGACCGCGAACAATGCGGGCGACGGATTCAGTGCGGCCGGCGACACCCGGACGGTGCGGATGGTGCCGAGCTTCACCGACGACCCGGGCGACGAGGCGGTGCCGCCGATCGTGGTGAGCCGGCGCCTCGCGGACCGCTTCGACATCGGGGTGGGGGACCTCATCACCTTCCCGCTGGAGAACGGCCGCGGACGCATCAGCGCGCCCGTCACCGCCATCGCCCCGGTGATCCCCGGCGCGCAGGACTCCTCGGCGGTGCTCCTCGACATCGGCCTCATCCAGCACTACATCCTCCGGGTGGCGATGGATCAGCCCCGGACCGGTCGACTGTGGCTGGGCACGGGGGACGCCGACCGGGTGATCGAGGAAGCCCGGCCCCTGCTGCCCGCCAACACGCGGATGATCCCCGCGGACGACGAGGCCGGCCGCACGGCTCTCAGCTCGGCTGCGACCGCACTGTGGGTGGGGGCCCTGGGCTGCGTGGTGCTGGCCGTCATCGCGGTGGCCGCGGCCGTCCGGGTCTCGTCCCGGGAGCGTCGGGACGACGTCCACGTGCTGCGTGCGCTGGGCCTGCGGGCTCGGCAGCAGGCGGCGATCCGGCGCACTGAACTGGGGACGGTGCTGGGCTACGGCTTGATCGTCGGCATCGTGGCCGGCATCGCGGTCGTCCTGGTGGCCGTGCCCCCGCTCGCCCGGGCCGCGGTGCCCGACCCGTTCCCGACAGTGCCGACGGAGGTGGCGCTCGACCTGCTCGGCGGGATCGCGCTGCTGGCGGTCCTCGCTGCCGCGCTGACCGCAGTCGTCGTGCTGGCGGGCGCGGCCGTCGCGGCAGCGGCTCGGGACGCACGGACGGCGGACCGAGCATGACGGCGCGCTCCCGGACCGGCGACGCCGGGCTGCTCCTCGGGCACCTGCGGTCGTCGACCGCCTCCTCGCTGCTCGTCGCCATCCTGGTCTTCGCGGCGGTGCTGGCCACGGCGCTGGCCCCGCGAGCGCTCGCGGCGCTCGGCGACGACGAGCTGCGGGTATCGCTCACGAGCGCGTCGCCGTCCTTGCGGGACCTGAGCGGCACCGGGCGTCTCGGGGTGGGCGAGACCACACCGGCGCAGATCGGGCGGCTGCTGGAGCGCACCGACGACACGATCCTCGGCCTGCCCGACACCCTGCCGCAGCCGCTCCGCGCGGCTCTCGGTGAGGCTCGCTGGGTGGCCCGCACCCCGTCGAGCGGCGCCGGCCCGCCGGTGGCTCAGCCGCTGAGCACGGTGCTCGCTCTCGCCGCGGACCTCCGGCGGGATGAGGCTGTGGAGTTCACGGCCGGCACAGAGCCGGCCGCATGGGAGCCGCCCGATGACATCGAGCAGGCGGCCGGCGCCGTTGTGCCGCCGATCGAGGTGGCGATCTCCGAAGCGCTCGCCGACCGGATCGATCTGGCAGTCGGCGACCAGCTGGAGTACAGCCCTGCACCCCTCCTCGTCACCGGCATCTACACCGCGCGCGATCCCGGGAACCGGTACTGGGTGTATCTCCCCGACCTCGCGATCCCGACCGTCTCCCAGTCGTCGCTGGAGCTGCCCACCCTGCGCGCCACCGTCTACATCGACCCGCAGAGCGTGGCCGCCCTGCCCGACCAGTTCGCGAGCGGCCGCATCACCGCCTGGGTGCCCGTCGACCCGACGGCG
>DATCMN010000016.1:0-2714 GCA_036563405.1 Naasia sp.
TCGTCGGCTACCTCCGCATCAACCCGATCATCGCGACCCTTGGCACCGGCTCCGTCCTCCTCGGACTCAGCCAGCTGCTGATCGGCGGCGGCATCGTCTACGGCGAGGCCAGCCCGCTGTCGAGCTTCCTCCGCGGCAACCTCCTCGGCATCCCCGTCTTCGTCTGGATCTTCGCGATAGTCGCCCTGATCCTCACGCCGGTCCTTTCCCGCACCGCCTTCGGCCGGTGGAACCTCGCGGTAGGCGGCAACTACGAGGCGAGCGCCGCGAGCGCCGTGCCCGTCCGGCTCACCAAGGCGAGCGCGTTCGTGCTCACCGGGTTCCTCTCCGGGCTGTGCGGCGTCCTCCTGGCGCTCAGCAACGGCCAGGCGCGCCCCATCATCGGCACCGGCTACGAGTTCGTGGCGATCACCGCGGTGGTCATCGGCGGAACCAGCCTCTTCGGCGGCAGCGGCAGCATCCCGCGCACGGTCGGCGGCGTCCTCATCACGGCGCTCATCGGCAACCTGATCATCCTGAGCGGTCTGCCCACCCAGGCCACCGGGCTCGTGACCGGCGCGATCGTGCTGGTCGCCGTCGGGGTGGACGTGTACTTCCGGCGGAAGGCAGGCAGGGAATGAGGCGCGTGAGCGGGCTCGAGGCCGGCAGGTACGTCGTCCAGTACCGGCTGCTGGTGATGCTCCTCGGCGTCGCGATCTTCGGGACGCTGACCGTCGACGACTTCCTCACGCTCGACACGCTGCAGTCGGTGCTCAATCGGGCCACCGTCGTCGGCTTCCTCGCCCTCGGCCTGACCCCTGTCCTGCTCGCGGGGCAGATCGACCTGTCCATCGGGTCCACGCTGTCGATGGCCGGCATCACCACGATCGCGCTGCAGCCGGTGCTCGGCAATCTGGGCGCGGCGGCCGCGGGCCTCGGCGTCGGCGTGCTGATCGGCGCCATCAACGCGGCCATCGTGGTGCTGTTCAAGATCAGCTCGCTGGTCGCGACGCTCGCGACGCTCCTCATCTTCGCGTCGCTCGCGCTGCTGCTCACCAACTCCCAGCCGCTCAGCTCCGCCGATCCCACTTTCGGCATCCCGCTCACCGGCGACTTGCTCGGCGTCCTCACGCCCCGTTCTGGCCTGTTCCTGCTCGCCGCCGTGCTCATGTTCGTCTGGCTGAGGTTCACCCCCAGCGGCCGCAACCTGTACGCGGTCGGCAGCAACCCGGCCGCGGCGACCTCCGCCGGCATCCGGACGAACGGCTACCTGGTCGCCACCTTCGTCCTCTCCGGCCTCTTCGCCGGCGCTGCCGGCGTGCTGCAGTCCCTGAGCACGGCGACCGGCTCGCCCGTCGCCGGTGCCGTCATGCTGATCCCCGCGATCACCGCGGTCGTCATCGGCGGCACCCGCCTCGAGGGCGGCCGCGGCTCCTCGCTCGCCACCCTCGGCGGCGTCGTGGCCCTCGGCGCGCTCACGACGATGCTCGAGTTCAACGGCGTCCCGTCCTACACCCAGGCGGTGTACACGGGACTGCTGCTCATCCTCCTCATCACGCTCGACCGTCTGGTCAGCGGCGAGAGGCGCACAGCGTCCCGCACGCATCGCAGCGCGCGGACGGAACCAGCACCATCCCTTCCCACATCGACACCACGCAATCACTAGGAGAAGAGCATGTCCGCACGCCGAAACATCGTCGTCGCGTCTGCCGCCGCCGCCGTCCTGCTCGCCGTAGCCGGGTGCGCGAGCGGGGGCGGCGGAGGAGGCGCCGCCGGAGGTGACGCCGGGAGCGTCGAAGGCAAGACCATCTGCTACATCACCGCAGCCAACTCGCACCCCTACGTCACGCCCGCCAACGAGGGCGCGCAGGCCGCGGCGGACGCCGCCGGTGTCGAGCTGACGATCGTCAGCGAGGAGTTCTCCCCGCAGACCGGAGCCGAGCAGCTGGACAGCTGCGTCTCGCGCGGCGTCGACGGGATCCTGCTCTGGCCGCTCGACGACAACAGCTACCTGCCCGGCCTCCTCAAGGCGCAGCAGGAGGGCATCCCGGTCGTCGCAATCGACACCACCACCGGTGAGGAGTCGATGAAGCTCATCGCCTCGTTCGTGGGCGCCGACAAGTACGACCAGGGCAAGATCAGCGCTCAGCAGCTCGAGAAGGCGCTCGGCGGCGAGGGCGGCGTCGTCGTCCTGGCAGGCCAGGCAGGAAACGGCACGGAGATCGCGCGCACCGGCGGCTTCATGGACGAACTCGAGGCCAGCGGCTCCAAGCTCGAGGTGCTCGCCACCGTCAACGCCGACTTCGACCAGCAGAAGGCCCTCGTCGGCTCCCGAGACCTGATCACCAAGTTCGGCGACCAGATCAAGGGCGTCTACGCCGAGGACGACACGATGGCCAAGGGCTTCCAGCAGGCCCTCGAGGAGAGCGGCCTCGACATCACCCCCGCGATCGTCGGCATCAACGGCGAGAAGGGCGCGTTCGAGTCGATCAAGGCGGGCACCCAGTTCTCCACGATCATCCAGCCCCCGTTCCGCAACGGCGAGCTCGCGATCGAGACCCTCATCCAGGTGATGAAGGGCGAGGAGGTCGACGAGATGGTGCCGCTCGAGAACACCGTCGTCGACGAGAGCAACGTGGACTCGCTCGAACCCGCCATGTAGCCCCGGAGGTGTCACACCCGGCACCTCCACACCCGGTGGGCGGGCTTTCGGGCCCGCCCACCCGCATCACCCC
>DATCMN010000017.1:0-7344 GCA_036563405.1 Naasia sp.
GAGTCGGGCTTCTTCGGACGCATCCTTAGCGTGCGCGGGGAATTCGGCTACTGGGTGTTTGAGGGAGACTGGCAACCGGCACAGCGCCCGAGCTGGAATTACCGCGCCGAGGACGGCGGCGGAATCATCGTCGACATGTTCCCGCATTGGAACTACGTGCTAGAGAACCTCTTCGGGGGTGTCAAGACTGTTTACGCGCAGGCCGCAGTGCACATCCCCGACCGGTGGGACGAGAAGGGTGAGCGCTATCCGGCGACCGCCGAGGACGCCGCGTACGGCATTTTCGAGTTGAAAGGCGGCATCGTCGCGCAGATAAACTCGAGCTGGACCGTGAGGGTGAATCGGGGCGAGCTCGTCGAGTTCCACGTTGATGGCACGCACGGCTCTGCTGTCGTCGGGTTGTTCGGCGCGAAGATCCAGCACCGGAACGCGACGCCGAAGCCGGTTTGGAACCCAGACCTCGCGGACGATCATGACTATTCCGCCGACTGGATTCAGGTACCCACCAACGACATCTTTCAGAACGGTTTTCGACAGCAGTGGGAGGAGTTCCTCACCTCCTACGTAGAAGGCACGGACTACGCTTTCGATCTGCTCGCCGGGGCGCGCGGGGTGCAATTGGCCCAGGCGGGCCTGCAGTCCAGTCGCGAGGGCCGGAAGGTCGTGCTGCCCAACCTGTCGATGGGCTGATCAGGATGCCGACACTTATTTCCCCAACCGGCGAGACCTCAAGAGTCGAACTCGCCGCTGCGCCCCGCTACACAAAGCCGACCCTGCCGCTCAGGAGTCGCGTGGCGTACGCCGCGGCGCACGTCGTTCCGGTCTCCTGGGGCGACAACACCCCGGGGCGGCCTGCCCAGGTGGACTGGGACGCCACCCTTGCCTTTCGCCGAAGCGTCTACTCCTGGGGTCTCGGAGTTGCAGACGCTATGGACACTGCGCAACGCAACATGGGGCTGGATGCCGATGCGACGCGTGAATTGATCTCACGCTCCGCGCAGGTAGCTCGCGAGGAGGGCGGATCGCTCGTAGTCGGCGTCAACACCGACCACGTTGGTGCCGAAGTTGTTTCTGTTGATGAAGCTACCGACGCGTACAAGTCTCAACTGCACTTCGTCGAGGACAGTGGTGCTCGCCCTGTCCTCATGGCGAGCAGGCACCTCGCGCGCGCCGCGGCCTCTGAAGAGGACTACCGTCGGGCCTACCGAGATGTGCTGACTGCCGCGACGACCCCCGTCGTGCTGCACTGGCTCGGCCCGGCCTTCGATCCCTCCTTGGAGGGTTACTTCGGGTCGACCGACTGGCGCGCGGCATCCGCGGTGCTGTTGCAGATAATCGGCGAGAACATCGACAAGGTTGCCGGCGTAAAGATGAGCCTGTTGGATGCGGCCGCGGAAGTGTCAGTGCGCGACCAGCTGCCGCCGAGCGTGCGCATGTTCACCGGCGACGACTTCAATTACGTCGGCCTCATCGGCGGTTCCGATGTGCCTGAGGCCGAACAACCGCCGTCTCAAGGTGGGTACTCCGACGCACTGCTCGGCGCATTCGCCGCAATTGCGCCCGTGGCCTCCGCAGCGATTCAGGCACTCGATCAGGGTGATCCCGCACGTTACCTCCAGGTCCTTGCGCCGACCGAGGCCCTGAGTCGCCAAATTTTCGCCGCACCCACCTTCTATTACAAGACGGGGATTGCGTTCCTCTCATGGCTCAATGGCCACCAGCCCGCGTTCCAAATGATCGGGGGTCTGCAGTCGGCCCGAAGCCTCCCGCACCTGTCTCGGGTCTTTGAACTGGCGAACGCGTGCGCCGCGCTTGAGGACCCAGAGCTCGCTGCCAACCGGTGGCAACAGTTGTTGCGCCTGAATGGAGTACTGCCATGACGGGCTCACCTACCGTCAATTCCCGGTTGTCGATCAATCAAGCAACACTGAAACACGCGACACTTGCTGAGGCCCTACGGGCGACGCGCGAGGGCGGAGTGCAGGCCATTGGACTGTGGCGAGAGCCAGTGCAGCAGGTCGGTCTCCTCACCGCGGCGTCTATGTTGGCCGACTCAGGGCTTCGCTTCTCTACCCACTGCAGAGGCGGCTTTTTCACATTGCCCGAGGGGCGTCAACGGCGCGCCGCGCTCGACGACAACCGAGTCGCCATCGAAGAGGCTGCAACCCTTGCAAGAGCGGGCGCGCCGGGATCGCAGTCGGTCCTCGTGCTCGTCGTCGGCGGCATCCCAGAGGGCTCTCGTGATCTGCGCGGAGCTCGCGAGCGGGTCCGTGACGCGATCGGCGAACTTGCTCCGGACGCGTCCGGTGCGGGGGTGACGCTAGCCATCGAACCGCTGCACCCGATGTACGCGTCGGACCGCGCCGTCGTGTCAACACTTAAGCAAGCTCTCGACATCGCGGAGGATTTCGATCCCGCGGTGGTAGGAGTCGCCCTGGACACATTCCACGTGTGGTGGGACCCCGACCTGATCTCTCAGGTGACGCGCGCGGGGCGCGGCGGACGGATCGCGACCTTCCAGGTTTGCGATTGGAGGACGCCCCTTGCCGCCGACGTCCTGCTGTCCCGGCACTATCCGGGCGACGGTGTGATCGACTTCGCTCCCGTCACCAAGGCAGTACTCGCGAGCGGATATGACAGGGACGTCGAGGTTGAAATCTTCAATGCCGACATCTGGGCGGACGCGCCGGGCGGCGTCGTCCGACGTACCGCCGAGAGTTTCGGCGAGACCATCTCGCCGCTCCTCGTAGAGTCCCGAAGATGATCGACACTGGGAAGGAAATCGTCCAAACGGGGTCGCCCACCCTGCATGACGTCGCGCGTGAGGCGGGCGTGTCGCTAGCCACGGCGTCGCGAGCGCTCAACGGGTCTACGCGCAAGGTAGCGGATTCGTTGCGGAACCGAGTCGGCGAGGCAGCGGACCGGTTGGGCTACACCGCTAACCGCTCGGCTCAGGCGACGGCCCGTGGCACGTCCGGCATCATCGCCCTGCTGGTTGCGGATATCGCCGACCCCTACTTCAGCCTTATCGCCTCGGGGGTGGCCCGGGGAGCAGACGAGGCCGGACTCGTCGTCACCATCTCGGTCACCGACCGCGAACCGGAGCGGGAAGTGCGTTTGGTACAGGCGATGCGAGGTCAACGTCCAAGGGGCATCATTCTGGCAGCGTCCAGGACCGGCGAGTCCCTCTCCAACGAACTGCGGCACGAACTCCAGCTCATCGCGCAAACGGGTACTCGCATCGTCGCACTCGGACCTGGCGCCGGCGACGTTCGATCGGTACTTGTCGACAACTGCGGTGGAGCGCATGCCCTTGGTGAGGACCTGGCGCGCCTCGGGTACCGCTCAGCGGTGATCCTGGGAGCAGCCAAGGGAGTGCGCACGTCGGACGACAGAATCGCGGGCTTCACCGAAGGCTTCGCGACTGGCGGAGGGGACGTCGACAGAATTTACCGGGGGCGATTCACTCGGAGCTCCGGCATGGCTCTGACAGACAAAGCGCTGGCCGACGGACTCGCCCCAGGCACGCTCGTGTTCGCCATCAGCGACGTAATGGCAATTGGTGCCATCGTGGCGTTGCGACAAGCGGGACGCGCCGTCGGGGACGACGTTGCGGTTGCTGGCTTCGACGATATTCCCGCAGGCAGCGACGTCACACCGTCCCTCACGACCGTCCGAGTTCCGCTCGAGGAGGTGGGATACCAGAGCTTACGGGCGGCGGTTCTCGACGCATGGGAAGCGCCCAACGCCCCCCAGAGCCTAAAGGTCGTGCTACGGGACAGCACCCCCGGGCCGCCACTCGGAGTATGAAGGTCGTCGTCGCGCCCGACAGCTTCAAGGGCACTATCGGAGCCGCCCGAGCGGCCCAAGCGATCTACGATGGTTGGCGCTCGGTGCGGCCCTCTGACGAGGTGATCCTTCGGCCGATGGCGGACGGAGGTGAGGGAACCCTTGCCGCCGTCGAGGCAGCGGTTCCAGGCTCACGCCGAATGCCAGTGATGGTAGACGGACCCGATGGTGCCCGCCATTGCGCGTCGTGGCTCCTGCTGCCTGCCTCCCTGCTCACACCGGCGGGCGGCGCCGTGGTCGAACGGGGCGAGACGTCCGGTATCGAATTGATCGGCGACCGTCGACTGCCAGGACGGGCGGATACTCTCGGCTTCGGTCAGGCGATCGCTGCTGCCCTCGATTACGGTGTGTCGCAACTGATGGTTGCGATCGGTTCCAGCGCTTCCACCGATGGGGGCGTAGGACTGCTGACCGCGCTCGGTGCCCATTTCACGGACGGTGAAGGCGCTCCGATTGGCCCTGGTGCTGATGGCCTCGCCACTGTCCACTCGGTCGACATATCGACCCTGCGCCGTCCCCCGCCGGGCGGCGTCGCAGTGCTGACTGATGTCCGCAATCCCCTCCTCGGTCCCAACGGGGCGGCGGCGGTGTTCGGTCCGCAGAAGGGCCTCAACACCAGTGGCATCGCCCGTGCTGAGCACGCCCTCCGCCGACTTGCCTCGCTTCTGAATGCGAATCCGGACGCCCCCGGCGCCGGGGCGGGGGGCGGTACTGGGTTCGGGCTTCTTGCCTGGGGAGCGACGCTCCAACCGGGCGCCGCTCAGATCGCGCAGCTCATTGGGTTGGGGGAGTCGCTCGCGTGCGCGTCGCTCGTCATCACAGGGGAGGGATCCTTCGATGGACAATCCACAAAGGGTAAGGTCCCTTCGCTCGTGCTCGCTTCCGCCGCCGAGGCGCAAGTGCCCGTGGCTCTCGTCGCCGGCCGAATTCTCCCGGACGCGAACGTCGAGCCCTTTCTCTTCTCCCTATCGCTGTCGGAGCTCGCGGGAAGTAGGGCGGAGGCCATTCGTGAGCCCGCTCGTTGGCTTCAGGCCAGTGGAGCCTCCCTGGCCCGTTCGCTCGGCGCCGCCACCCGCGGGGGTGCAACTCGGCATCCCCTGAGTGATGCCTCGCCACCGTCGATCGGGGCCCTTTGACTTCGGATACTGCGAGTTCTAGCTGCCCCCGGCTCAGATCAAGAGGGCACCAAGCTGCCCCACACCCCCGGTGCCCGGTCTCGGGCCACGCGGGCGTGTCTCTGCAGTGTCGCAGTCCGGCGCCCGTCTTCCTCAGGCGTCGCATCGATAGCGCTCCACGTCGTATCGACTGGGGTGCCGAAGCACGTGACATTCCGGGACGAGCAACGCGCAGACCGCCCGCCGCCACAATGACCGCCCGCGCCTCGTGCGCGGGTCGAAAGGGACCTAGTTGTCTGAGCGCTACGACCAACATGCCGAGCTTTTTGTGCACCCGGACCGAAACCTCGGCATGGAGCTGGTCCGTGCCACCGAGGCGGCGGCCATCCGGGCCGTGCCGTGGATCGGCCGGGGCGACAAGAACGGCGCCGACAAGGCCGCCGTCGACGCGATGCGGAAGTTCCTCGGCACCGTCAACTTCGACGGCGTGATCGTCATCGGTGAGGGCGAGAAGGACAACGCCCCGATGCTCTACAACGGCGAGCATGTGGGCAACGGCCGGGGGCCGGCCTGCGACATCGCCGTCGACCCGATCGACGGCACGTCGCTGACCGCGGCGGGCCGGCAGAACGCGCTGTCGATGATCGCCGTCTCCGACCGGGGGTCGATGCTCGACGCGTCGACGGTGTTCTACATGGACAAGATCGTCGCCGGGCCGGAGGCGATCGGCGTCGTCGACATCCGGAAGCCGATCGGCGAGAACCTCCGCGCCCTCTCCAAGGCGAAGGGCAAGGACATCGGCGAGATGCAGGTGGCCGTCCTCGATCGGCCCCGGCACGCGCAGCTGATCGACGAGATCCGCGCGGCGGGCGCCGGCACCCGCCTGCTCCTCGACGGGGATGTGGCGGGCGGGATCAACGCGGCCCGGTACGAGACGCGCATCGACCTGTGCGTCGGCATCGGCGGATCGCCGGAAGGCGTGGCGACGGCGTGCGCGATCAAGGCGCTCGGCGGCCTCATCCAGGGCAGGCTGGCGCCGAAGACCGACGAGGAGCGGCAGCGCGGCATCGACGCCGGACTGAAGATGGACCACGTGTACGAGGCGGACGAGCTGGTCCGCAGCGAGAACACGTTCTTCGTCGCCACCGGCGTCACCGACGGCGGCCTCGTCGACGGAGTGCGCCGTAAAGGCCCCATCATCCGCACCGAGTCGATCATCCTGCGCTCCCGCTCCGGCACCATCCGCCGAGTGCTCGCCGACCACCTCGCGGAGAAGTGGCTTGAGCACTCGACAGTCGGGATCGATCTTGGATGAATCGGCCCGCCGAGATCCGATGTCGACCAGTAGGTGGATGGAGTTGAACGGTGTTGGCGGAGGCCGGATCGCGGGGAGCACCTCGCCATGGGTCGGCGACGCATCGCCCTTCGCCGGGCTTGAGGACACCATCAGTCCACGGATAACTTCGCCGGCGCGCGAGGCGATAAGCGCCCACCCGGGCGCCAGGTTCGAGGTGCTCGAGGCCTCGGTGCAGCACCTGCTCGACGGTCACGCCATCGGCGCCGAGATCACCGCCCCGCGGTCCACTGGATCGGCCAGACGGAGTGTTCGCGAACGGGAATGTGTTGAGATCAACATTCCCCGCACGCGATCTCACCTAGAGGCGGGTGCTCGTCCCGAGATCGGTTGTAACGCCGTGCCTCTGTCGTCGATTTGGATAACGGCCGAGTCGATGGGCGCGGCCGCAGTCGGCATGCTGCTCGGGGAGTTATCGCTGGAGGCCGACCATATTCCAGCCCGAGCTGGTTGGCCGGGCATCGACACGCGGGCGCGTGGAAACGCGGTGCGGTTAGTGGAAAGAGTCGGCTTCCGATTGCAGCGCCATCGGCCGCGCCGAGCTTCAGTGTGGCCGACGCGGCGCCCGCTGAACTTCCGACTCACTCGCTGGGCGAGCGAAAGGCAGGAATCGGCATCGCACTGAAGCGCCGCAAGGGTCCGCGCGTCACCGCGTTCCCCTCCGCAGCCGTACGAGCCAGGCCGCGGTGGTCGGGACGGACCGCCGCAGTTCTCGGCATCGTCCTCCTCGCGCTCAACCTTCGCACCGCGGTGGCAGTGCTCTCCCCGATCGTCTCGTACGTCTCGGCGGACATCCCGCTCGACGGCCTCGGCATCGGGCTGCTGGGCACGCTTGCGCCCTTGGCGTTCGCCGCATCCGGCTTCGTCGCTCCGGTCGTCGCCCGGCGCATCGGCATGGAGGCCGTGATCGTGCTCGCCTGCGTCGCGATGGTCGTCGGACCGGTCGTCCGTGCCCTCGCCCCGACATATCTCGTCCTCGTCGGGGGAAGTGTCGTCACCCTGGCCGGGATGGGCCTCGCCAACATC
>DATCMN010000030.1:0-1546 GCA_036563405.1 Naasia sp.
ATCAGCAGCAGGTTCTCCTCGCCGGTGAGCAGGGTGTCGACGGCCGAGAACTGGCCGGTGAGGCCGATGGCGGCGCGGACTCCGTCGGGGTCGCGGACGACGTCGGATCCGCCTACAAAGGCGGTGCCGCCGTCCGGTCGCACGAGGGTGGAGAGGATGTGCACGGTGGTCGTCTTGCCGGCCCCGTTCGGGCCGAGGAGGGCGGTGACTGTGCCCGCCTCCACGGTCAGATCGATCCCGTCGAGGACGACCTTGTCGCCGTAGGACTTGCGCAGTCCGCGGACGTCGATTGCGGTGTTCATGGTCACTTGCTTCCCTTCTGTCGGATGCCCGGGGTCAGCGGGCGCGTCGGATGTCGATGTCGGCGGAACGGGTGCGGGCGCGGACCGCGACCGCCTGCTCGGAGGGGGAGGGGGCGCGGTCGCCTTCCAGCGCGTTGCGGACGCGCCCGCCGTCCTTCGAGGAGAGGTCGAGCCAGGCCGGCACCCCCCGGCGGACCCCGATGGAGATCCGGCCGTAGCCGCTCTCGACGTCGATGGCTCCGCTCGAGACCTCGCCGAGCCGCACCTCGCCGTAGGCGGTCTTCGCGGACACGGATCCGCCGGCCTTCCCGATGGCGAGGTCGCCGTAGGAGAGCTTCGCCTCGAGGTCGCCCCCGCACTCGTCCACCTGCACTGAGCCGTGGGAGGCCTTGAGGATGGCGTTCCCGGTGATGGTGCCTGCCCGGATCTGCCCGTGGTCGGCGACGATCTCCGCGGTGCCGTCCGCTCTGCCGACCGTCGCGTTGCCGTGCATGGCCCGCAGCTCGAGGTCGCCGGTGGCCTCCACGTCGACGTAGCCGAGCGTGCTCTTGATTCGGGTCGCGCCGAGGCGGCCCTCGGTGCGCACCCAGCCGATCGACGCGGTGAGCCGCGACCCGGCCGGCAGCTCGACGCGGACATCGATCGACTCGTTCGGGCCGATCACCGCGAAGCGCGGCTTGGGTCCGACGATCTCCAGGCGGGTGCCGTCGAACTGGACGCGCGTCTGCTCGGCGGCTCGCCGGTCCTCGGCGCGGCTCGGGGTGGTGGGCGACACGGTGACGACGGTGTCGCTACGGTCTCCGGCGACGACGTGGAGTCCGCCCACCTGGACGGTTACGGCGAGGTCGATCGGGCCGGGGGTGGGGAATGCGGGCATGGCGAAGCGTCCCTTTCTGCGGGCGTGATGGGGCGGCCCCGCGGGTCCGCGGAGCTCAGAGGTGGTCGGGCGCTTGGGTTAGCGCGCCCAGCCGGCGAAGTTGTCGCCGGAGCGCAGCGTGCGCTGCGCTGCCCGGCGCTGTTTCGGTTGGAGGGCTGCCGCGACGGCGCGGACGAGCCAGGAGTTGACGGACATGCCGTCAGCAGCCGCCGCTTCGTCCACCCGCGCCTTGAGCGCGTCGGGCAGGCGGAGCGTGGTGCGCGAAGTGCTCACATCGTCGAGGTCGACCGGAGGGGCCGGGGGCTCGTCGCTGTCGGGCTCGCTGCCCGGCAGAGTGACGACGAACTCGACCTCCCGGCCGCGGAGC
>DATCMN010000262.1:0-2463 GCA_036563405.1 Naasia sp.
TGGAGAGCGAGCAGGCGACCCTGCTGATCGAGGGCGTCATGGCGCTCCAGGCCGGCAGCCAGCCCCGGCTCCTCGGAGAGCGTCTGCTCGCCCTCGTGCCCGTCCACGAGCAGGGCAAGGGCGGCGGCAAGGACAAGGCCGAGAAGCCGGCGAAGGGCGCCACGAAGGCGGCGAAGGCGGCTGAGGCGGCATGAGCGGCCATAAAAAGCGCCGCGGCGGAGGCCACGGCGCCGAGGTGCACGTCGATGAGCGCTGGCTGGTGTCCTACGCGGACATGGTCACGGTCCTCATGTGCCTCTTCATCGTGATGTTCGCGATGTCGAGCGTCGACCAGCAGAAGTTCGAGAAGCTCGCGAACTCGCTGGCGACGGGCTTCGGTCAGACCCCGGGCACCTCCATCGACACCGCGGAGGGGGTCGTCGTGCCCGCCGACCTGGTCGACGCCCAGGGCGAGGGGTTCACGCCGCTCGAGCTCGCGCAGGTGCAGGTGTCCGAGCTGGAGGAGATCAAGCGCCGCATCGACGCCGCCCTCGACAGCGCAGGCGTGCACGCCGACGCCGTCGCCACCATCGACGCGAACGGGCTCACCGTCGGCCTGGTCGGCGAGGAGACGTTCTTCGACGGGAACAGCGCGACCCTGAAGAACGAGGCGGAGCGCGTGCTGCAGAGCATCTCGCCCGTCCTCACCGGGGTCGTCAACCAGGTCACCGTCGAGGGGCACGCCGATCCGAACGGATCGCCGGCGCCCTTCGCCACCGACTGGGAGCTGTCCGCGGCCCGGTCCACGGCCGTCCTGCGCTTCCTCGTCGAGCACGGCGGCGTCCAGGGCGAGCGCATCTCCTCGGTCTCCTACGGCTCCACCCGGCCGAGCGTCCTCGCGGCGCAGCTGTCCGGACAGGCCAACCGCCGCGTCGACATCGTCGTGCACCCGACCAGCTCCGCCGCCGTCAGCGCGCTCATCCCGGGCATCGTCGACGGCACGGCCACAGCCGGCGCCGAGGACACCGGCGCGCACGACGCGGGCGAGGACGCCCACGGCACCTCGGCTTCGACGGCTGACTCGCACGGCACGACCACCGGGAAGACCGACTCGCACGCGCCTCCGCAGAAGGACGGCTCGCGCGCCGAGACGACCTCCACCAGCTCGCACTGATCGCTTCGGCTCCTCGCGGAGCCCGCATGGCCCACGAAGGGGGGTAATCGACGGGAAACACCCGTGTTGATGACTGAGTGATACCAGCCCCCAACCGATACTTCGAAACGTGACGGTTCGGAAGAGGCTGGGCGCCAGCGTGCGCGGCGAACCGGAGCTCTACGACTTCTCCCGCCCCGCGGCCCTCAGCCGGGACCAGTCCCGGATGCTCGAACTCGTCTACGAGACCTTCGCGCGGCAGTGGGGGACCCAGCTCACCGCCAAGGTCCGCGTCGTGTCCCGAGTCACCTTCCGCGGCACCGAGCTGCGCACCTACGACGAGTACGTGTCGGGGCTGCCCCAGACGAGCGCACTGGTGCTGCTGTCCCTCGAGGGTGCGACATCCCGGGGCATCCTGCAGTTCCCCACCACCTCGGCGATGCAGTGGATCGGCCGGATGCTGGGCGGCAGCGGGCGCCGGGAGGTCCGCGAGCGGCCCTTCACCCAGATCGAGCAGGCGCTCGTCCGCCGCCTCGCCGAGGACGCGACAGAGGACCTGCGCTACTCGATGGGCACCCTGCTGCCCGGCGGGCTGACCGTCGAGTCGTTCTCCTACAACCCGCAGTTCGCGCAGGCCGCCGCGACGGGCGACCTCATGGTCATCGCGAACTTCGAGATCGAGATGGGCGAGCGCGTCACCGCCGCCACCCTCACCCTGCCCGCCGACGCGCTGCTCCCGCAGCTCGGCGGTGTCGAGCCGCAGCAGTCGCCGGCCGAGGCGCGCGGCCAGCTCCGCAGCCACCTCGCCGATTCGGCAGTCGAGCTGTCGCTGTCGTTCGACCCCACCCCCGTCCAGCCCGGCGTCGTCCTCCGCCTCGCCGAGGGGGACATCATCCGGCTCGTCCACCCCCAGCACCGCCCGCTCACCCTCGCCGTCGAAGGGCAGGCAGTCGCCCGCGCCGCCGTCGGCGCCAACGGCACGCGCCTCGCCTGCGTGATCGTCGACTCCCAGGAGGCGTCATGAACTACCCGGCCACCGTTTCCGACACCTCCCTCGGCGCACCTGTCGCCGAGGCGCTCGTGCGCCACCTGCCCGGCCCCGCCCTCATGGCGAACCGGCACGCGGGGAGCGCCGTGCCGCCGTCCGCCGCCGCGCGCGCGGTGCGGGCCACCTTCGTGGGCTCGCGCTCCGCGGAGCTCGCGCTGGTACTGCTCGACTCCACAGGGCTCGCCGAGGCGGCGGGCGGCGACGCGCTCAGCGTGGACGCCGCCGACGTGCTGCGGCCGGCCCTCGAGCAGGCCGCCGCCACGCTCGGCGACGGCATGCTCGG
>DATCMN010000078.1:0-3643 GCA_036563405.1 Naasia sp.
TGCCAGAGCCAGTCGCGGAGGAGGTCGAGGGTGAGGGCGTCGACGGCGGGCGTTCCCCGGCGACGGGCGAAGCCCTCCAGATCGGCGAGATCGGCGGCGTAGCCGCGCACCGTGTGCTCGGAGAACCCGCGCTCGGCGCGCAGGTGCACCGCGAACTGTTCGACGGCGTCGGTCAACTCCACCGCCTCAGGGTGCACCTCGCGCGGCCGTTGGGCGGGCCCCCACTCCGATGTCAGCGGGGAAGCAGGTCGTCGAAGAATCCGTGCGGCAGCTCGACGACGGCCGGCGGAGCATCGATCGGCACCAGCGTGGTGAGGATCTGCTCGGGGTAGACGGCCACGAGCGAGAAGGCCTGGTCGCCGTCGAGCCCGGTCAGGCCGAGCCGAGGTGCGCCCACCCGGACCGTGTAGCTGGTCGCCGGACCGACCGACAGCGGCACTCCGGCGAGCAGCGTCTGCACGGGGTAGTGAAAGTGCCCGGACAGCAGGGCGCGCACGTCGGTGCCGGCGACGACCTCGGCCAGGGCTTCAGGGTTGCGCAGCTGGAACGCCTCCAGCTCGCGGACCGGCGTCGGCGCTGGCGGGTGGTGGAGGGCCAGGAGGGTGCCGTGCGGGGCGGGGGTTGCGAGCACGCCGGCCAGCCATTCGAGCTGCCCCGCCTCGAGCAGTCCGTGGCCGGCGCCGGGCACCGAGGTGTCGAGCGCGACGATCCGGAGGCCGTTGACGACCGCCACGGAGTCGAGCGGCTCCTCGGTCGCCGGTTGCCCCAGGAGTCCCGCCCGCAGCGGTCCCCGGACGTCGTGGTTGCCCGCCACCCACACGACGGGACAGCCGAGCCGGGCCGCCGCCGGCTCGATCAGTTCGCGCACCCGCTCGTACGCGTCGAGCTCGCCGAGGTCCGCGATGTCGCCAGTGTGGACTATCGCATCGATTGTGAACCCCGTCGCCTCCAGCCGGTCGAGGGCGCGACGGAGGTTGCCGACGGTGTCGACGACGCCATGCAGCGGGGCGCCGCCCGCGAGGAGATGGGTGTCGCTGAGGTGGGCGACGACGTGGGTCGGTTCCTGACGCTGCGGCACGCACCAACGCTAGCGACTGCGGCCGACGCCTAGACTCCCCCGCATGCCCTCGCTTCTCGCGGCCTGCGTCGTGCATCAGCTCCGTCCCGACTCCGGCACCGAAGGCGCCACCGCCATCGACAAGCGGGCGGTGGACGGGCCCATCCGGATCGGGAAGTTCGGCCTGCGCGCCGACGTCCAGGTCAGCCGCAAGTGGCACGGCGGGCTCGACCAGGCCGTGTACGCGTACTCGCAGGCGGACGCCGACTTCTGGTCGGCGGAACTCGGCCGGGAGCTGCACCCTGGCTGGTTCGGCGAGAACCTCCGCATCGAGGGCCTCCCGACCACCGGAGCCCGTGTGGGCGACCGCTGGCAGGTCGGCGAGAAGGTGCTCCTCGAGGTCACCAGCCCGCGGACGCCCTGCGGCACCTTCGCCCGCTGGGTGGGCGGACCCGACGCGCGCGGCTGGGTCAAGCGCTTCGCGGCCGAGGAGCGACTGGGCGCCTACTTCCGCGTGATCCGGACCGGGGTCGTGACCGCGGGCGACCCGATCACACTGATCCCCACGGACGCGGACGCCCCCACCCTCCACGACGTCTACCACCGGGAAGGCGTCACCGCGGTCCGTGCCGCCGACTAGGCGGGCGCTGATCCCGGGCGCATCTTCTTCGGTCCACCCGGAATAACCGCCGGACTTCCACGTTGATGCTCGTATACCCCCAGGGGGTATAGCGAGCTCCAGGGAGATCCGATGGACAGGCACGAGACGACACACGGCGACCTCCGCGCCGCCGAGCAGTCGGGAACCGCGCACGGGATGCACCACGACCATGCCGCCGGGCATGCCCGCGGCGCCGGCCACGGCGATGCAGGGCACCCAGCACACGACGCCGAGCACGCAGCCCGCGACCATGCGGGCCGCGCCGCTTCCGGGCACGGCGGGCACGGCGGCGGCGGGCACGGCGGGCACGGCGACCACGCCGCCCTCTTCCGCAACCGCTTCTGGGTGAGCCTCGTGCTCGCGGTGCCGGTGGTGCTGTTCAGCGGGATGTTCTCGCACACCCTCGGCTACCCGCGCCCGGAGTTCCCCGGCTCGGCCTGGATCTCCCCCGTGCTCGGCACCGTGCTGTTCCTGTACGGCGGGTGGTCCTTCCTCACCGGCCTGGTCGCCGAGATGCGGGCCAAGCAGCCGGGCATGATGACGCTCATCGGCATGGCGATCACCGTCGCCTTCCTCGCGAGCTGGTCGACGTCCCTCGGCATCGGCGACCTCGAGCTCGACTTCTGGTGGGAGCTGGCCCTCCTCATCGTGATCATGCTGCTCGGGCACTGGATCGAGATGCGGGCACTCGGGGCAGCCTCGGGCGCGCTCGACGCGCTCGCCGCGCTCCTCCCCGACGTCGGGGTGCGGGTCCGGGGCGATGAGCTCACCGAGGTGCCGCTCGGGGAGCTCGAGGTCGGCGACGTCGTCCTCGTGCGCCCGGGCGCCCGCGTCCCCGCGGATGGCATCGTCGTCGACGGGTCCGCCGAGCTCGACGAGTCGATGATCACCGGGGAGTCCCGCACCGTGGCGCGGAGAGTCGGCGACCGCGTCGTCGCGGGCACAGTCGCGACGGACAGCGCGATCCGCGTGCGGGTCGACGCCGTGGGCGACGCGACCGCCCTCGCCGGCATCCAGCGCCTGGTCGCGGAGGCCCAGCGCTCGTCCTCGCGGGCGCAGGCTCTCGCCGACCGCGCAGCGGCCCTGCTGTTCTACTTCGCCGCAGGCGCCGGCCTGCTGACCTTCCTCGTGTGGCTCGCCCTCGGCAGTCCGGGCGACGCGATCGAGCGCACGGTGACGGTCCTGGTCATCGCCTGCCCGCACGCGCTGGGGCTCGCGATCCCGCTCGTGATCGCCATCTCCACCGAGCGGGCCGCCCGCGCCGGCGTGCTGGTCAAGAGCCGGCTCGCCCTCGAGCGGATGCGCTCCGTCGACACCGTCCTGTTCGACAAGACGGGCACCCTGACGCGCGGCGAGCCGGTCGTCACCGATGTCGCAGTGGCGCCGGGCGAGCAGCGCGATGCGGCGCTCGCCCTGGCGTCGGCCCTCGAGCGATCGAGCGAGCACCCGCTCGCCTTGGCCATCATGCGGGCGGCCGATGGGTCCGGCCCGGCACCTGAGGTCACGGACTTCCGGTCGATCCCCGGCCACGGAATCGAGGGCCGCGTCGACGGGCGCGTGGTCCGTATGGGCGGTCCCGCGATACTCGCCGCCCAAGGCATCACCGTGCCGGAGGCGATCGCCGCGGCGACCAGGCCGTGGGTGGCCGACGGCTCCGCTGTCCTGCACCTCACCCGCGACGAGGAGGTGGTGGCGGCCTTCGCGCTCCGCGACGAGGTGCGGCAGGAGTCCCGCCAGGTGGTGGATGCGCTGCACCGCAGGGGCATCCGGGTGGCGATGATCACCGGGGACGCGTCCCAGGTGGCGGAAGCGGTGGGCCGGGAGCTGGGCATCGACGAGGTCTTCGCGGAGGTGCGGCCCGAGGACAAGGATGCGAAGGTGACCGAGCTGCAGGGTCGGGGCCATCGGGTCGCCATGGTGGGCGA
>DATCMN010000079.1:0-1569 GCA_036563405.1 Naasia sp.
CTTCACGCTCTCGCCGACGCCGCGGAAGTTGACCATCGCCACGAGGGTCATGAAGCCCAACCCGATCAGCGTGATGCCGATGCCCTCTCCCAGGTCGAGCCCGAAGACCTTGGCGGCGTTCGCGCTGAAGGCGCGCGCCGCCGTCGAGGCCGAGGTGATGCCGGAGCTCATCACCGCGAAGGCGACGAGGAACGTCAGGAAGTGGATGCCGAAGGCCTTGTGGGTGTACAGCGCGGCGCCGGCGGCCTGCGGGTACTTGGTGACCAGCTCCAGGTAGCTGAACGCCGTGATCAGCGCGACCACGAAGGCGATCAGGAACGGCAGCCAGACCACGCCCCCCACCTCGGCGGCCACCGTGCCGGTCAGCGCGTAGATCCCGGTGCCCAGGACGTCGCCCACGATGAAGAGCAGCAGCAGGCCTGGCCCCATGACCCGCTTGAGGGTGGGCTGGCCGTCGCGGGTGAGGTCCTCGTCGGTGTGCGCGGCGCTCGCCATGGCGCCGATGCTCGTCGCTGACCGCGGCGCCCGCGACCCGAGCGTGGGAGCGCGAACGGCGATCGCCCCGGACACTCGGCTCATGGGATCCCCGCCGTCCGCCGGACCGAAGACCTGCCTGGTGACCGGCGCGACCGGCTACGTGGGCGGACGGCTGGTCCCCGAACTGCTCGACGCCGGACACCGGGTCCGCGTGCTGACCCGATCACCCGAGCGGCTCCGCGACCACCCGTGGGCGGACCGGGTCGAGATCGCCCGGGCCGACGCCGGGGACGCCGAGGCCGTCGCCGCCGCCTGCGCCGGGGTGGACGTCGTCTACTACCTGATCCACGCCCTGGGCGGCGGACCGTCGTTCGAGGCGACCGACCGGCACACCGCCCAGGTCATGGCCCGGGCGTCGAAGGGCGCCGGCGTCGGGCGGCTGGTCTACCTCGGCGCGCTCGAACCCGAGGGCGAGGAGCTGTCCCCGCACCTTCGCTCGCGGGTGGAGGTCGCCGAGATCCTGCTGGGCTCGGGGGTGCCGACCGTGGTGCTGCGCGCGGCCATCGTCCTCGGCTCGGGATCGGCGTCGTTCGAGATGCTCCGCTACCTGACCGAGCGGCTGCCGGTCATGGTCACCCCCCGCTGGGTGCACAGCCGCATCCAGCCGATCGCGGTCCGCGACGTGCTCCGCTACCTGGTCGGCTGCGCCGCCCTGCCGGCGTCGGTGCACCGCTCGTTCGACATCGGCGGCCCCGACGTCATGAACTACGCCGAGATGATGCAGCGGTACGCGGCGGTGACCGGGTTACCCCGCCGCCGGATCCTCCCGGTCCCGCTCTTCACGCCGTCGCTGTCGAGCCACTGGGTCGGCCTGATCACCCCGGTGCCCGCAGGGATCGCCCGCCCGCTGGTGGAGTCGTTGCGCAACACCGTCGTCTGCGGCGAGCACGACATCGCCGAGTTCGTGCCCGATCCGCCCGGCGGGTTGCTCGGCTTCGACGACGCCGTCCGCCTGGCCGTGCAGCGGGTCAAGGACTCCGCCGTCGCGACGCGCTGGGCCTCGGCGTCGGTACCCGGCGTCCCCTCGGATCC
>DATCMN010000081.1:0-1785 GCA_036563405.1 Naasia sp.
TGCGCTCCCGCGCTCGACCTGGATCCGTCCGCCGACGCCGAGAACTCCGACTGCGCCGAGATCATTGTTCGCCTGCCGGACAGGCTCGTGGACACCGACCGCCGGCCGACCGACGCGCAGTCGACGGCCGCCTGGGGCTCCCCGGCGAGCGTTCTGCTGCGTTGCGGCGTCGCGGTGCCCGGCCCGACGACCGACCGCTGCATCAGCATCGACACCGTCGACTGGGTGGAGGACGCGAGCGAGGCCCCCGTGTTCACCTACACGAGCTACGGCCGCGACCCGGCGACCGAGGTGACGATCGACACCCGCCTCATCCCCGGCTCCGAGGCGCTGATCGACATCACCGCGGCTGTCGCCGCCCTGCCCGCGGAGGGCGGCTGCGTCGGCGCCGAAGAGGTCGCCACCGGCTGACCGGCCAAGCGCCGAGTCGCCCAGTTCTGTTTCGTTCCGAGCGGAGAAGACAGCAGAACAGGGCACCTCGCGACGAGCGGGGCGCCGGAGGTCACCCCTTGACCGCACCGCCGAGCCCTGCCCCGCGCAGGAACAGCCGCTGGAAGACGAGGAACAGCGCCACCGGAAGCACAGTGGAGATGGCGAGCGCGGCGAGGTAGACGTCGAGCTCGATCGTCTGCTGCAGCGCGGGCAGCCGCACCGACAGCGGCTGGACCTTCGGGTCGGTCAGCACGAGCAGCGGCCACAGGTAGTCCTTCCACGCGGCGATGATCGCGAAGACGGACACGACGCCGAGGATGGGCCTCGACATGGGCAGCACTATGGACCAGAACAGCCGGAAGTGCCCCGCCCCGTCGGTGCGTGCCGCCTCGAACACCTCCCGCGGCAGGTTGTCGAAGAACCTCTTCATCAGCAGCACGTTGAAGGCGCTCGCTCCGGCCGGCAGCCACACTGCCCAGTAGGTGTTGATCAGGGAGACGCCGATGAGCGGCGGCCGGAGAACCGTGAGGTAGAGAGGCACGAGGAGCACCACGGCCGGCACGAACAGGGTGGCGAGCACGAGCCCGTTGAGGAGGGGCGCGTAGCGCGGACGGAGCACCGACAGGGCGTAGCCGGCCGTGGTTGCGACGAGGAGCTGGACGATCCACGACCCTGTCGCGATGATCACGGTGTTCGCGAACTGGACGTCGAGGTGGATGGTCGTCCACGCCGTGACGACGTTGTCGAGGTCGACCCCGCTCGGGAACACGGCCATCGGGGTGCGGAGCGTGTCCTGGGTCGGGGTGAACGCCGCCTTGACGAGCAGCAGGAGCGGCCCGAGCCCGAACACGACGAGCAGGACGAGCAGCGCGCCCTGCAGCGCCGCCGCGGACGCCCGCACTATCGGCCGCCGGCGGTCGGCGGTGGAGAGGATCCCTCGCTCGCCGCCCTCCGCGCCCCGCCCTCGGGCGGAGCGCCGGCCCGGCACCGCGGCCGGGCGAACGGTGGGCACCGCGACCTCGCGCGGCGCCGACGTGGTCGTCGTCATTCGGTGCTCCATCTCCGGGTCGCCCGGAAGTAGACGACGCTCAACAGGGCCAGCGCGAGCGCGAGCAGCAGACTGAGCGCCGTCGCCGCCCCGTAGTCGCCGCCGAGACTGTTCTGGAAGGCGTACTTGTAGATGAGCAGCAGGATGGTCGTCGTCGCGCCGGCCGGTCCGCCGCCGGTGAACAGGAACGGCTCCAGGAACACCTGGGCAGTCCCGATCACCTGGAGGATCAGGGTGATGAAGAGGACGCCGCGCAGCTGGGGCAGCGTGATGTGCCAGATCTTCCGCCAGACGCCCGCTCCGTC
>DATCMN010000115.1:0-6400 GCA_036563405.1 Naasia sp.
GGGGTACGCGTACGTGGTAGGTGCCCATCCGCTGCTCGCCGTCGTGCTCACCGCGCGCAACGCGGCCCTCATCGCGCTGCTCGCCGTCGCGATCGCCGACCTGGTGCGGCTGCGACCGCCCGGCCCGCCTGCCGAATCGCCGCCCGTTCCCCGCACCCTGATCAAGGAGTCCGAATGATCGTCGCATTCTCCGTCGCCCCCAGCGGGGGCGAGAACCCGGACGCGTCCGTGCACGACGCCGTCGCGGCCGCCGTGCGCGTCGTGCGCGAGTCCGGCCTGCCCAACTCCACCTCCTCGATGTTCACCGAGCTCGAAGGCGAGTGGGACGAGGTGATGGATGTGGTGAAGCGCGCCACGGAGGCGGTCCTGCCGTTCGGCTCCCGCGTGTCCCTGGTGCTGAAGGCGGACATCCGGCCGGGCTTCACCGGGGAGCTCACCGGCAAGGTCGCGCGACTGGAGCGCGCCCTGGGCGACTGAGTCCGCCGCGCGGGTCGTGCGGACACAGCACGGCCGTCGACGGGCGCGGTCTGTCCGCACGACCCGCGCTGAGCGGCGGGACGATCCGGCGGAAGGCGGGGCGGACGGGCTCAGCGCGCCAGGAGCGACCACACCCCGTAGGCCCCGATGGCGATCGAGACCGCGACGGACAGCACGGATCCGACGGTCGGGCGTGAGCGCAGGCGGCGGCCGCCGGCGTCGACCGGTGGGTATCCGTCCTGCTCGGCCAGGAGCACCCGGTCGTCCCGGTAGCCGGCCGTGCGCCTCTGCAGCTTCGTCCCCAGGACCTGGGCGACCCGGTGCACGGCGGCGAATTTCCGCGGCCGCCAGAGTCGCCACGGGTGGCCGACGTAGAGGAGGGCGAATCCGTCGACCAGTTCCACCTCGCAGTCGGACGCGACATCGAGCAGCAGCGCCATCAGGTCCGGCGTGAAGATGTACAGCGCATCCCGCTCGTAGCCGGAGGGGCAGTGCAGGGCGAAGGTGCGGTCGAAGTCGCCCTCGAGGCGGAGCCGCTGACCGGCGCGCACCCGCGCGCCCGTCGAGCGCAGGACAGCCGAGCGCGAGTTCTCGAGCACCAGGTGGGGTGTCGGCCGTTCCAGAGGAAGCTGCAGCACCCCGGCCCGGCGAGCGGAGAAGCCGGGCCGCGCCTGGAAGGTCGCGGCGCGGAACCCGACGGGGCCGACCGACCCGGCCTCCGCGCGGAGCAGGTGGGTCACTTCCGGGTGCCCCGGGCCGCGCACGGCGCTGCCGGCGAACTCCGCCGCCGAGGCGCGGTCGGCGTAGACCATGCCATTGGCGCGGGCCGCGCGGTCCAATCGGACCTGCCGGACCGTGTTGCCCCGGATGAGCGCCAGGAGGAACGCCCCGTACAGGCTGGTGAATGCGAGGAAGCCGGCGGAAGTCGCGCGCAGGACCCCGTCGTCGAGGCCCGTCGCGGGCAGCAGCGCCGTGATCAGCACCGCCTGCCCGCCGAGGTAGCCGTAGACGATCAGGGCGATCATCCACCAGCGGCGCGACGACGGCACGCCGGCGCGACTGTAGTAGTCCTCGACATCGCGGAAGGAGGTCGGTCCGGCAAGACCGGTCAGGTCGAGGCGTCCGATCCGTGGTGGGGCGGGGACGGAGCTCACCCGCCGATCCTAGGAGCGTGCGAGTGGCCGCCTCGCGTGAACGGCCTCCCGCCCGGCGTGCCGGATCTCTGCCGGGGTTAGCCTGGGGACGGCGATGGCGCCGGTCGTGTCCATTCGAACTCCGGAGCCGTCTTGCTCTCACCAGCCCGCGTACGCCTCGCCCTGCTCGCCCTTGCGCTCGGCGGGTTCGGCATCGGCTGCACCGAGTTCGTCGCCATGGGCCTGCTCCCGGACCTGGCGCGCGACCTGCTGCCCGGCGTCTACGCGCGTTCCACCGCGCAGGCGAACGGGCAGGCCGGCTCGCTGATCGCCGCGTACGCCCTCGGCGTCGTCGTCGGTGCGCCGACCATCGCCGCGCTGTCGGCCCGCTTCGCGCGCAAGCGGCTGCTCCTCGTGCTGCTCGCCGTGGTCACCGTCGCCACAGTCGCCTCTGCTCTGCTGCCGACGTTCGAGTCGGTGCTCGTCGCGCGCTTCGTCGCCGCCCTGCCGCACGGCGCCTATTTCGGTGTCGCCGCTCTCGTCGCAGCATCGCTGCTCGGACCCGGCAAGCGCGGCCGGGGTGCCGCCTTCGTGATCGGCGGGCTGACCATCGCGAACATCGTCGGGGTGCCCGCGATCACCTGGCTGGGCCAGAACGCCGGCTGGCGGATCGCCTACCTCGCCGTCGCCGCGATCTTCGTCCTCACCTTCGTCGCCGTCGCCCTCGTCGTGCCCCGGCAGCCGGGCGACCCGGGCTCCACCCTCCGCGCCGAGCTGCGCGCCTTCCGCCGACCGCAGCTCTGGTTCGCCCTCGGCATCGGGTCGATCGGCTTCAGTGGCCTCTTCGCCGTGTACACCTACGTGTCGCCCATCGCCACGGACGTCACGGGCCTCCCGGTCTCCGCCGTGCCGCTGCTCCTCGTCGTCTTCGGCGTCGGCATGACGATCGGCAACTTCGCGGGCGGGTGGTTCACCGACCGGGGCACGAAGCGGGCCCTGCTCACCGCGTTCGCCGGCATCCTCGCGGCGCTCGTCGCCCTGCTCCTCACCGTGACCACCGCCGTCGGGCTCTTCGCATGCTGCCTGGTGCTCGGGGCCGCGGTCGGCGGGGGAGCGATAGCGATCCAGGTGCGGCTCCTCGACGTCGCGGGCGACAGCCAGACGCTTGCCGCGGCGCTCAACCACTCCGCGCTGAACATCGGCAACACGCTGGGCGCCGCGCTCGGCGGCGCCGTCGTCGCGGCGGGTCTCGGCTACGTGGCGCCGATCGGCGTCGGCCTCGCGCTCAGCGCCGCCGGCGTGCTGATCGCGCTGGTCAGCTTCGGCCTCGAGGCGCGCACCCGCCGCCGGGGCGCCCTGGACCTCGCCGGCCCCGAGTGATCCGCGGCGCCTGACGGCAGCCGTCCGGCCTGACGGCATCGCTCTGCGGTTGCCGTTAGGCCGAACGGTTGCCGTTAGGGAGGTCCGGGAACGGGAACGGCCCCGCGCGCCGAAGCGTCGCGAGGCCGGAGCCGGAGAGCCGAGGTCAGTCGGTCTGCAGCAGGATGCCGTCCTGGATGGCGCGGCGACGCAGGGCGACCTTGGTGCCCACGTCGAAGCCCGCGACCCGGTACTTCTCCCGGATGCGCTTGAGGTAGCTCTTGGCGGTCTCCTCGGAGATGCCGAGCTCGTAGGCGACGGTCTTGACCGGCTCGCCGCCGCCGTAGAGGGCCATCACCCGGCGCTCCTGGGCGCTGAGCTTCGGGGCCCCGCCCACGTCGCCCGCGTTGAGGGCGAGGTCCAGCTCGGCGGAGATGTACGACTCGCCCCGGTACGCGGCGCGGAGAGCGTCGACGATCATCGACGCGTCCTCGCTCTTCACCAGGTAGCCGAGGGCGCCGGCGGCGAGAGCCTCACGGACCACATTCGGCTCCGCGTAGGTGCTCATGATGACCGTCTTCACGCCGGTCGTCTTCAGCGTGGAGAGCTTCAGCGAAACCGGGATGTTGTCCTTCAGATCCAGGTCGAGCAGGACCACGTCGACCGGGAACTGAGGATGCGTGAGCAGCTCGGGCCAGGATGCGACGGCGGCCACCATCTCGATGTCGGACGCGGCGTTGCGGATCCACTCGGTGAGGGCACCGAGGAGCATCTTGTGGTCGTCGACGAGGGCAAGGCGGATCGGGGGGCGGGGTTCGATCACTCTGGTTTCTCCTGCGGTGCGGTTGGGGTGGTTCCGTCCTCGGGCGAGACGCTGGTCATGAGTCGGCCGGGCTGTCGACGAGGCACTCGATCTCGAGGCAGAGGCTTCCGTCTCGCACCGAATCCGTGTGCCGGCCGACCTTGCGGATAGCGTCCCACGCAGCCGCGTCGACCTTGCCCCTCGCCACGCCGGTGGTTTCGATGAGGATCGGAACCGTGATCTTGCGGCCCACCTCGCCGGTCGGGGCGGCGACGGGGCCGAGCGTGATCGCCACGGTGCGGCGCGATCCCGACTCGCGGGGGACGTCGTCGCTGACCAGCAGCCAGATGGTGGAGAGCAGCCCGTCGCGCTGACGCGGGTCGAGGAGGCCGGCCAGGCTGCCGGGGTCGCTCAGCGAGACCGCCGGCCCGAGCAGCTCCGACTCGGAGACGGCGTGGTACAGCCACGTCTCCCGGCGCCCCTCGATGAGGTGCAGGCGCAGCTCGGTGGCGAGCGACGCCGCGGTCTGGGCGTACTTGGGGGAGAGGGGGAGGGCGGTCCGGCCGCTGGCCACGCCTTCGAGCAGCTGCTCGGCGGCGAGGTCGAGGCGCGCCAGCTCCTCGGAGGCGAGCATGCCGACCGCGTAGCGCGGCGCCGAGACCGTGCTCTGCACGAGCACCCTGTCGAGCTCCAGCTTCACCATGCGGCGGAACGACCGCAGGATGAGGGCCCCGATGAGGGCGGGGATCGAGGCGCGGGCGAGCATCAGGATCGACGGCACCAGGCGCTCGGGGTCGATGCTGCCGTCGAACAGGTCGGCCAGCAGCAGCAGTCCGGCCACGCCGGCGACGGCCAGGAAGATCTGCCGGGTGGGCCGCACGCCGACGACCGCGAGGAGACCGACACCGGCCGCAGTGCCCGCTGTCACGTCGCCCGCCACGTCCCCGCCGCCCCAGATGGCTATCAGGTCGAGCAGGATGACGAGGCCCAGCCCGCCGACGAACGCGAGGAACATCCGGTCCGGCAGGCGGTCGTCGTTGCGGCGGATGACGATGCCGACCCCGACGAGGAGGCCCGCGTAGAGGAGCCAGGCGAGCGCGGCGGCGGAGGGGACAGGGTACTCGGCCCACTGCAGCGTGAACCGGCCCAGCTCGTATACGGACACGATGACGCAGACGATCATCGCGCCGATGCCGAGGAAGCCGGCGCCGAGGCTGCCGGCGTTCTCGTCGATGATCCGCGAGCTCGCGAACGACGGCAGCCGCAGCGAGGGCAGGTTCCGCTTGCGCTGCGTGCCGGGCACCGCGCCGAGGGTGTTCTCCTCCACCGTGGTGGCGGGAAGGTCGGAGATCGAGGTCATCGGGGCACCTCCAGCACCACCGTGGTGCCCGACCCCGGGGACGAGAAGACGCGGGCGTTGCCGCCCACCTCCCGCAGCCGGGCGAGCACCGATTCCTTGAAGCCGAGCCGGCCCTCCTGGATGGAGCCGATGTCGAAGCCGACGCCGTTGTCGGTCACCATCGCGCGGATCGTGGTGTCGTCGTCGGTGATGGTCACGTGCGCCTCGCCGACGCCGGCGTGCCTGCGGACGTTCTCCAGGCACTCGGCGAGCGAGCCGAGAAATGCGTCGAGGACGTCGCTCGGCAGCAGCACCTGCCCGGTGCCGTGCCAGCTGACCGTCAGGCCCATCCGCCCGAAGCGCTGCTTCACGTTCTCGAGCGTGTTGCCGAGGACGCTCTCGTTCGTCGGCTGCAGAGCGTACTGACCGCTGAAGGCTGGGGTGGGCGTCGAGCCGAGGCGCAGCTGCCGGAGCAGGCGCGCGTCGTCGCTCGCCTGCTGGGACAGGGCGCTGGCGCTGACCCCGACACCGGAATGCGCGAGGAGCGTGAGGGTCGCGAGGACTGTGTCGTGAAGGAGACGGGCGCCCTGACGGCGCTGCGCCTCGGTCTCGCTCGCCTGCCGCTCCGCGCGATGGGCGCGGCCGATGTTGGAGATCCGCCGCGCGGCCCGGACGACGCCGGCGTTGAGCCAGGATCCGATGACTATCGCGATCGCCCAGCCGGCGAGCAGCACGACCAGGGAGAACGGCAGGCCGGGCCGGCCGGCGAGCGCGATGATCAGCGAGATGAGCGTGACGCCGAACGCGGCGCCGAGCACGATCATCCGGCCGAGCGAGATGGTGAGCACTATCGCGACGCTCGGGATCGCCCAGCCGACCAGGACCCGGATGGCGCTCTCCGCGCCGGAGGAGAGACCGGTCGGGGAGGCCGCGACGCCGGTGAGGGCGAACAGCGCGCCGGTGTTGGCGAGCTGGACGACCAGCAGGACCAGCGCGCCCGCCGCAGCAGCGGCGGAGGGCCACAGCAGGTTGCGGGAGCGGCCCATCCGGTCGAGGAAGACCCCGAAGCCCGCGAACAGCGGAACGAGGAGCACGAGGGTCGCGGGCGCGACGCTGCCGGGCGCGGCGAGGCAGAGGAAGGCGACGGCGGCACCGGACAGGCCGATCAGCCGCGCGCTGCGCTGCACCAGCCTGTCGCGTTCTCGGACTATGCGTTCCATGGGCTCCTGCTTGGGGAAGAGGCGGGGGTCGAGGGAATGGTCCGGGCGGAGGACGGGGACGGGCCGGCGG
>DATCMN010000116.1:0-2280 GCA_036563405.1 Naasia sp.
AGGGTACAGGCCGGAAACTGGGCCTTATCCGGTTGTTTTCCGTAGGCGAACCCCCAGATCGAGCGCCGTCGCGGGCTCCCGGCATCGGGGACGGGCCGCACGGGGGCGTCAGCCGGCCGGCTGCTCCTCGGGTTGCGCGTACACGTGCGGTGCCAGCACGCCGAGGCCGCGGAGGTTGCGGTACCGCTCGGCGAAGTCGAGCCCGTAGCCGACGACGAACTCGTTGGGGATGTCGAAGCCGACGTAGCGCGGGTCGACCTTCATCTTCATCGCCTCGGGCTTGCGGAGGAGCGCACACACCTCGACGGATTCCGCGCCGCGCGAGCGGAGGTTCTCGAGCAGCCACGAGAGGGTGAGGCCGGAGTCGATGATGTCCTCGACGATGAGGACGTTCCGGCCCTGCAGATCGCTGTCCAGGTCCTTCAGGATGCGGACGACGCCGGAGGACTTCGTGCCGCTGCCGTACGAGCTGACGGCCATCCAGTCCATCTCGGCGGGCAGCGTCAGCTCACGCGCGAGGTCGGCCATCACCATGACCGCGCCGCGGAGGACCCCCACGAGCAGCAGGTCCTTCCCCGCGTAGTCGCGCTCGATCTCGCGGCACAGCTCGGCGATCCGGTTCTGCAGCTGCTCCTCCGTGTAGAGCAGCTCGACGAGGTCGCCCTCGATGTCGGCGGGGAGCATGCGGCGTGGCCTCCTGGCTCAGTGGGCGGGGGTGGCTGGGGGATCCGTCGGGACGGCGGCGAAGCGCAGCAGCCCGTCCCGACGTTCCACCCTAACTCCGGGCAGGGAGACGGGACCCTGGCCGTGCCAGTCGGTGACGAGCCGTGCGACCGCCAGCGTCTGGGCGCGCGTGGGCGTGACGCCGAACTCGCCTTCCACGGCGAGGCGGAGCACCCGCTGGCGGAGGGCGGCGGGACCGACCGCGAGCGCGGCGACCGGCAGTGCGATCCCCGCTTCCGAGTGCTCGGCCACCTCCTCCACCCATTCGGCGGCGAGTTCGTCGAGCGCGGCGGCATCCTCGCGGAGCTGCTCGGCGGTGCGGGCGAGCGCCTCGGCGACGCCCGGGCCGAGCTCCGCCTCCAGCACCGGGAGGACCGATCGGCGCACCCGCACCCGTGCGTACCGCGGGTCGGCGTTGTGCGGGTCCGCCCACGGCTCGAGCTCGAGGTCCTCGCACGTGGCGGCGGTAGCCGACCGGGGCACTCCGAGCAGGGGCCGCAGGTACGGCGGGCTGTCCACCGCCATCCCGGACAGCGAGTCGGGGCCGGATCCCCGGGCGAGGCCGAGGAGGACGGTCTCCGCCTGGTCATCGCGCGTGTGCGCGAGCAGGATGCGGACGGCACCCGTCTCCGCTGCCGCCTGCTCCAGCGCGTCCCGCCGTGCGGTGCGCGCCGCGGCCTCCGGCCCGCCGGAGGCGCCCACCTGCGCCCGCCGGACGAGGACGGGATCGAGGCCCAGCCCGCGAGCGGCAGCCGCGGCGCGCTCGGCCACCTCCGCCGATGCGTCCTGCAGTCCGTGGTCGACGACGACCGCGCCCGCCCGGAAACCGGCGCGCGGCGCCTCGAAGGCGGTCGCGGCGGCGAGGGCGAGCGAGTCGGCGCCACCGGACAGGCCGACCAGCACGAGGCGGTCGCTCCCGGGCCCCAGGCCCGAGAGCGCCTCGCGGACGGCGCGGCGGACGTCCGCGACGGGAGGCGTCAGCCGGGGCCGGGAGGGCATCCACTAACGTTATCGGCGCGACGGCGGAGGACTCCCGTCGCGTCCCACCACCCCGAGGAGCCCACCGTCATGGCCGAGTACGACGCCGTCATCGAGATCCCCAAGGGGAGCCGCAACAAGTACGAAGTGGACCACGAGACCGGCCGCGTGTACCTCGACCGGGTGCTGTTCACGGCGTTCGTCTACCCCGTCGACTACGGCTTCTTCGAGGGCACCCTCGGCGGCGACGGCGACCCGCTGGACGCCCTCGTCCTGCTCGAGTACCCGGTCTTCCCCGGCGTGGGCGTCAAGGTGCGCCCGGTCGGCGTCCTGCGGATGAGCGACGAGGCCGGCACCGACGAGAAGATCCTCGCCGTGCCCTACAAGGACCCGCGCTGGACGCACATCCAGGACCTCACCGACGTGCCGGAGCAGACGCGGAACGAGCTCGAGCACTTCTTCCGCCGCTACAAGGACCTCGAGCCGGGCAAGTTCGTGAACATCGACGGCTGGGATGACGCCGCCGCCGCCGAGCAGCTCATCGTCGAGGCGGTCGCACGCCTCAAGGAGCAGGGCTCC
>DATCMN010000266.1:0-1764 GCA_036563405.1 Naasia sp.
AGCCCGCGACTGCCACTCCCCGTCCCTCTACCAGCGGAACAGGGACGGAGAGCGACAGCTCGGCGAAGAGCTAGCCGAGGCAGCCCGGGCCGAGCAGGCTCTTCAGCTCGCCGTAGAGATCGGCGTTCACCTCGACGGCGAACGGCACCTCGAACACGCGGGCGGTGTCGCCGCGCACCAGCCGCAACCGCACCTCCGTGTCGCCGCTGTGCCGGATCAGCACATCGTTGAGGCCCTTCACCACGTCGGTCGTCGCGCGGGAATCCTGCAGAGTGATGACGAGCGGCCCGGCGCCGAGACTCTGGCCGAGGTCCGGCGTGAACACGCTGTAGGCGTGGATGTTCATGCTGTCCTCGCGCTGGCTGACCCGCCCGCGCACCACCACGACGGTGTCCGTGGTGAGGGCCGGCGCGAACTCCTGGTACGCCTTGCCCATGAACATGACGGTGATCTCGCCGCCGAAGTCCTCCACCTGGACCATGCCGTACTGGTTCCCCGAGTTCCGCGCCGTGCGGTGCTGCACCTCGGTGACGAGGCCGGCGATGGTGACGGTCTCGCCGTCCCCGATCCCCTCGCCGACCAGCAGGTCCTCGATGGTGTTCGTGGCGTGCTTCGCGAGCTGCAGCTCCAGCCCGGCGAGCGGATGGTCGGAGACGTAGAGGCCGAGCATCTCCCGCTCGAAGGCGAGCTTGTCCTTCTTCGCCCATTCCGGCCGGTCGGGCACCCGGTCCGGCTCCTCCTCGAAGTCGAAGAGGCCGCCGAACAGGTCCACCTGTCCGTTCGCCTCGTTGCGCTTGATCGACACCGCGGCCTCGACGGCGTCCTCGTGGATCTCGAGCAGGCCCCGCCGGGTGGCCCCCAGGGAGTCGAACGCGCCCGCCTTGATGAGCGACTCGACGGTCCGCTTGTTGGCGGCCTGCAGCGGCACCTTGCGGAGGAAGTCGTGGAAGGAGCTGAAGCGCCCCTTCTCCTCGCGCGCCTGGCGGATCTGCTCGACCACTGCCATGCCGACGTTGCGCACGGCGCCCATGCCGAATCGGATGTCCTCGCCCACGGCCGCGAAGTAGCCGATCGACTCGTTGACGTCCGGCGGCAGCACCCGGATCTTCATCCGCCGGCACTCGTTGAGGTAGACGGCGAGCTTGTCGCGCGCGTCGCCGACGCTCGTGAGCAGCGCCGCCATGTACTCGGCCGGGTAATGCGCCTTCAGGTAGGCGGTCCAGTAGCTGAGGACGCCGTACGCGGCGGAGTGCGCCTTGTTGAAGGCGTAGTCGGAGAACGGGAGAAGGATGTCCCACAGCGTCTGCACGGCGGCGTCGGAGTAGCCGCGCTCGTTCATTCCGGCCTTGAACCCCGCGAACTGCTTGTCCAGCTCGCTCTTCTTCTTCTTTCCCATCGCCCGGCGCAGCAGGTCGGCTTGGCCGAGGCTGTACCCGGCCAGCTTCTGCGCGATGCTCATGACCTGCTCCTGATACACGATCAGGCCGTAGGTGGTGCCGAGGATGTCCTCGAGGGGCTCCGCGAGCTCGGGGTGGATGGGCACGATCTCCTGCGCGCCGTTCTTGCGGAGCGCGTAGTTGGTGTGCGAGTTCGCGCCCATGGGGCCTGGCCGGTACAGCGCGCCGACGGCGGAGATGTCCTCGAAGTTGTCCGGCTTCATGAGCCGCAGGAGGGCGCGCATCGGGCCGCCGTCGAACTGGAACACGCCGAGCGTGTCGCCGCGCGCGAGGAGGGCGTAGGTATCGGGGTCGTCGAGCTCGAGGT
>DATCMN010000267.1:0-4474 GCA_036563405.1 Naasia sp.
AGCCCGCGACCATGCCCAGCACGATCGGACCCGACTCCGAGAAGGAGCGGGTCACCGGTGCTCTCGCCGCGACAGCCGCCGACATCCGGCAGCGCGGGGAGAAGGCCGGCGGCAAGGCGCAGGAGGTGCTGGAGGCGCAGGCGCTGATGGCCGACGACCCGACGCTGCGCAGCGATATCGACGTGCGCGTCGACAACGGCTCCACTGCCGAGCGCGCGGTCTTCGAGGCGTTCGCCGGGTTCCGGGACATGCTCCTCGGCCTCGGCGGCTACATGGGGGAGCGCGCCACCGACCTCGACGACGTCGCGCAGCGGGTCATCGCGCGCCTGACAGGGGTGGCGGCGCCGGGCGTCCCGACGAGCGACGCCCCGTTCGTGCTGGTCGCACGCGACCTCGCGCCCGCCGACACCGCCCTGCTCGACCTCGGGAAGGTGCTCGCCGTCGTCACCAGCGAGGGCGGGCCCACCTCGCACACCGCGATCCTCGCGCGCGAGAAGGGCATCACCGCCGTCGTCGGCGCCACCGGTGTGCTCGACATCGCCGACGGGACGCCGGTGATCGTGGATGCGGTGGAGGGCTCGATCTCGGTCGACCCCGGCGAAGAGGCGATCGAGCGGGCCCGTGCCGCCGCCGAGCAGCGGGCGCAGCGCGCCGACGTGCCCATCCAGCCGGGCGCGCTCGCCGACGGCACCCCGATGCCGCTGCTCGCGAACCTCGGCTCGGCCGACGGTGTGGACGCCGCGGTGGCCGCCGGCGCCGAGGGGGTCGGGCTCTTCCGCACCGAGTTCCTCTTCCTCGACTCCAAGACGGCGCCGACCGTCGCCCAGCAGTACACCCAGTACGCGCGGATGCTGCGGGGCTTCCCCGGGAAGAAGGTGGTCGTCCGGGTGCTCGACGCCGGCGCGGACAAGCCCCTCAGCTTCCTCAACGACGCGCCCGAGGAGAACCCGGCGCTCGGCCTGCGCGGCATCCGGGCGCTCCGTGCCACCGAGCAGATCCTGCGCGACCAGCTGACGGCGCTCGCCCGGGCGGCGAGCGAGACCGACGCCGTCGTGCAGGTGATGGCGCCGATGATCGCGACGGTCGAGGAGACGCGCTACTTCACCGCACTCGCCCGCGAGTGCGGTGTGCCGACCGCGGGCGTGATGGTCGAGGTGCCCTCGGCGGCTCTGCTCGCCGATCGCGTGCTCGCCGAGGCCGACTTCGCGAGCATCGGCACTAACGACCTCACGCAGTACACGATGGCGGCGGACCGGCTCCTCGGCTCCGTCGCCGCCCTGCAGGACCCATGGCACCCGGCGGTCCTCCGCCTGATCCGCGAGATCGGCCGGGCGGGCGCCGCGCTCGGCAAGCCCGTCGGGATCTGCGGCGAGGCCGCCGCCGACCCGCTGCTCGCCGTCGTCCTCGTCGGCCTCGGCGCCACCAGCCTCTCGATGTCCCCGTCGGCGATCGCCGACGTGCGCGCCGAGCTGCTGCAGCACACCCGCGAGCAGGCCACGGCGCTCGCCGAGGCCGCCCTCACGGCCGAGGACGGCGCGTCCGCCCGCGCCGCGGTCCGCGCTCGAAGCGCTGCACCCTAGCTTCCCGTCCCACCCACAGCACCACCGAGAAACAGGAGAACAACTCATGACAGCGACGTCGACCACACCGAAGCGCGGCGGGGCCCGCGTCGGGGTGCAGAGGTTCGGCACATTCCTCAGCGGAATGATCATGCCCAACATCCCCGCCCTCATCGCCTGGGGCATCTTCACGGCGTTCTTCATCGGCGTGGGCTGGACCCCGAACGCCGATCTCGCGACGATCGTCGGGCCGTTCATCCACTACCTGCTGCCCATCCTCATCGCCTACACGGGCGGCAGCATGGTCTACGGCGTCCGCGGCGGTGTCGTCGGCTCCATCGCGACGTTCGGTGCGATCGCCGGCTCCGACCTCCTCATCGCCCAGTTCAATGCTGCGCAGCCGGAGGGCTCGGCCGACCTCGGCCAGGTGCACATGTTCATCGGTGCGATGCTGCTCGGACCCCTCGGCGCGTGGACGATGAAGCGCATCGACGCGCTGTGGGACGGCAAGATCCGCGCCGGCTTCGAGATGCTCGTCAACATGTTCTCGGCGGGCATCTGGGGCTTCGTGATGGCCGTCATCGGCTTCTACCCGGTCGCCTGGCTCGTCAACGGCCTCATGAACGTGCTGAGCGGCGCGGTCAACTGGCTGGTGGAGACGAACCTCCTGCCGCTGACCAGCATCATCATCGAGCCGGCCAAGGTGTTCTTCCTCAACAACGCGATCAACCACGGCGTCCTGACGCCGCTCGGCACCTCGCAGGTCGACTCGCTGATCGCATCCGGTGAGGGCACGCCGAAGAGCATCCTGTTCCTGCTCGAGGCGAACCCCGGCCCGGGCCTCGGTCTCCTGCTCGCGTTCACGCTGTTCGGGATCGGCGCCGCCAAGGCCTCCGCTCCGGGAGCCGCGGTCATCCAGTTCTTCGGCGGCATCCACGAGGTCTACTTCCCGTTCGCGCTGATGAAGCCGAGCCTGATCATCGCCCTCATCGGCGGCGGCATGACCGGCGTCACCGCAAACATGCTGCTGGGGTCCGGCCTGCGTGCGCCGGCCGCACCGGGCAGCATCTTCGCGGTGCTCGCGCAGACGGCGAACGACAGCTACGTGGGCGTGATCCTCTCGGTCATCCTGTCCGCAGCCGTGTCGTTCGCCATCGCCTCGGTGATCCTCCGGGCGAGCAGGAAGCGCGATCTGGAGCGGGAGGACGCGGGAGACCTGTCCGCCGCCGTGGCCGCCACGCAGGCGAACAAGGGCAAGGAGTCGAGTTACCTCTCGAACCTCGGCACCGGCAGCTCGACCACCCCCGGCAGCGCGCAGAACATCGGCGCAGGCTACGTCTCCGGCTCCGAGTCGGCGGCTGAGGGCACAGGCGGGGCGGGAGTGGCCACGCGGCCCGTGCGCAACATCGTGTTCGCGTGCGATGCCGGCATGGGCTCCAGTGCCATGGGTGCCTCGGTGCTCCGGAACAAGATCAAGAAGGCGGGCATCGAAGGGGTGACGGTGGTCAACAAGGCCATCTCGAACCTCGACGACAGCGCCGACCTCGTGATCACGCAGCGGGAGCTCACGCCGCGGGCGGAGCAGCAGGCGCCGCACGCGCAGCACGTGTCCGTCGACAACTTCATGAACAGCCCGCGGTACGACGAGGTCGTGCAGCAGGTGGCGAGCCAGAACAAGTAGGCGAAAGATGGGTGCGGGGGAGCGATCCCCCGCACCCATCCCTGCGTAAGGAGCAGATGTGAACGTCCTCGAACTCGACCGGATCTCCCTCAGCGGGACCGCGACCACGCGCGACGAGGCGATCCGGGAGGTCGGGGCGCAGCTCGTCGGCGCCGGCGCCGTGCAGCCCGCGTACGTCGACGCCATGTTCGACCGGGAGGCTACGGTCTCCACCTACATGGGCAACTACCTCGCCATCCCGCACGGCACCAACGAGGCGAAGGACACCATCAACGGCTCCGCTCTCGCGATCATCCGCTACGACACCCCGCTGGACTGGGACGGCAACGAGGTGCGCTTCGTGATCGGGATCGCCGGCAAGAACAACGAACACCTCGGCATCCTGAGCAAGATCGCGATCGTCTTCAGCGACGACGACGAGGTGGAGAAGCTCCTCGCGGCCCGCACCCCCGAGGAGCTCTACGAGCTGCTCGGCGACGTCAACGCGGAGGATTAGGGCGTGGCCGCCGGGAAGGCCGTCCACTTCGGTGCCGGGAACATCGGCCGCGGCTTCGTCGGGCTGATCCTGCACAACGCCGGCTACGAGGTGGTCTTCGCCGACGTGAACGCGGAGCTCATCGACGCGCTCGCCGCGACACCGGAGTACCGGGTGCACGAGGTCGGCGAACACGCCCGCGACTGGACGGTGTCGAACTACCGCGCGCTCAACAGCCGCGCCGCGGAAGGCGATGTGATCGCCGAGCTCGCGACGGCGGACATCGCGACGACGGCGGTCGGGCCGAGCATCCTCAAGTTCATCGCCCCCGTGCTGGCGGAGGGGCTCCGCGCCCGTGCCGACGGCCTGCCACCGCTCCAGGTGATGGCCTGCGAGAACGCGATCGGCGCGACGGACCTGCTGCGCGCCGAGATCGAGCTGCTGCTCGGTGAGGACGACCCGGCGATGGGCAACGCGGTGTTCGCCAACACGGCGGTCGACCGCATCGTCCCCGGTCAGGATCCGGCCGCCGGCCTCGACGTGACTGTCGAGGACTTCTTCGAATGGGTGGTGGACCGCCGGCCCTTCGGCGGCGCGGTCCCCGACATCCCCGACGCCACCTTCGTCGACGACCTGCTGCCCTACATCGAGCGCAAGCTCTTCACCGTGAACACCGGGCACGCGACCATCGCGTACCACGGCTTCGCCCGTGGGGCGGCGACCCTCGTCGACGCGCTCGCCATCCCGGAGGTCGACGCG
>DATCMN010000136.1:0-11553 GCA_036563405.1 Naasia sp.
TCCCTCGGTGCGGTGGCGGCTCTGGCCATCGCGACCCTGCCCGCCCTCTGGTGGGCGACGGCGTTCGGCGTGCTCGGAGTCGTGAGCCGCTAGCCGCTCACGGGACCTCCCTCAGGTCGTCCCGGGCAGTACGGGCCGCGATCCGCGGATCGGCAGGCTGACAACTCCGAGCGCCAGGAACGCGGCCGCGCTCGCTGCACCCAGCGCGGCTCCCCACGGTGCGTGATCGCCGCCCCCGATGCCGTACGTGTCGGCGAGGCTCATCCCGGCGGAGAACGACGCCGCCCAGTACGCCGGGGCGCCCAAGGCGAGGACCACCAGGTAGGCGCGGATCACGCCGCGCGTCGTCCACCGCGCTGCCAGGGCTGCTGCGAGCACCGCGATGCCGATCCCGAGGCCTGCGGCCACGAAGGCGAACACCCATGGCTCGCCCAGCTGTTCCCCGGCTCGGTCGAGGTCCGCACGGATCTGCGTGAGGCTCCGGTCAGGTGCTGCGGCGAGCGGGTTCCACACCAGGATCTGCACCGCTCCCACCGCACTGTAGGCGGCGACGAGCGACCACCCGAGAACGGCCGCGAGGACCGGTCGTCTGCCTGCCTGCACGTTCGTATGGTGCGCCATCCGAGGCGGCGGTGTCCATACGGGGGGGACGGCGCCGCTCAGGAGCGGTACCGCGCCTCCCGGACTATCGCCGCGACGTGCTCGTCGGAGCCGAACGGGACGACCTTCGGCTCCCACGAGGCGAAGACGTAGGCGTCCGGAACGAACAGCCGGCTGGCGCGCTCGGTGAGGAACCACAGCGCGAAGATGAAGTCGTCGGCCTCGCGGGCACCGGCGTCGACGAACTCGGCGTAGCGCCACACCGCGACGGTCTCGCCCTGCAGGACGGCCCGCACGGCGTCGGCGTCGGCGTCGTCGGGCACGGTCTCACCGTATCCGGAAGGCGCCGGCGCGGCAGCCCTTCAGCGTCGTCGCGCCGTCATCGGCGGAGTACCGCTGTGCGTCTTCCGTGCCACTGTCCGGGTCGCTCCGGGGTGTCGACGGCGACGTAGCCTGATCAGCGGAGAGGGGACGGCGTGCTGGATTCGACGGAGTGGCTGTGGCCGGCCGGCGGCTTCGTCGCGGCCGCCGCGCTGGTCTCGACGATCGTCCTCGCGGTGCTCAGCCTGCGCGGGATGCGCGGCGGCGGGCGGAACGAGTGGGACGACCGGGACCCCGACCCGCGGCGCCCCGACGATTCCGACGCGCCCTGATGGCCGAGGGAAGGGTCAGGAGCGCCTGTTCCCGGTCTCGACGACCGAACGGCTGCGCGCCGCTCCCGTGACGAGCGCCGCGATCGCCGCTGCGATCTTCGCGCCGCCCTGCGCCGACGGTTCGATGGGGTTGGCGTAGTCGCCGTCGTCGTCGCACACCAGGCGGAGGTCGATGAGCGGCACGCCGCGGTGGAACGCCGCGCGAGTGATGCGGTCGTTGAACAGGGCGATGCCCGTGGCGATCGCCCGGTGCTGCGGAGCGGTCGTCGGGGTGTCGTAGATCGTGCAGACCGCTACCGGCAGACCGGTCTCGACAAGTCCGTCGAGCATCGCCTCGTAGTCGGCGGCGAACCGGTCCAGTGCATCGGCGAGGAGCGTGAGGGCGCCGGCCACGCTGTCCGGGCGGGCCGTGAGCACCGACGAGTGGCCGAGGGCGTCGTTGCCGCCGGCGCTCACCACCAGGTGGGTGGCGCTCCTCGGCAGCCGGCGCAGCTGGCGGGCGACTCCGGACGTGACGTCGCCGTCCACGGCGAGCAGCGACGCGGACCAGTGCGGGGGGAGGGCCTCCTCCAGCTGGACGACGACGTCCGGCTGCCCGGGCACGTACGCCCCGTTGTCGAGGATCGAGTCGCCGAGCAGGATGATGTGGCCGCTCATCCTGCGCCGCCAGGGGGCAGTGGGCAGAGGTCCGCCTGGTCGCGCCCGGCCCGGTCAATCCCGGAAGCGGCGAGGACCGGCACGGTGAGCGGGGCGTCGAACGCCGTCATGCTCCGAGTCTGTCACCGCCGCAGAGGGATCGCAGCGGCGGGGGCGTCCGGAGGCGGCGCGCACGCCGCCCGGCCGAGCGCCTACGCCCGCTCTTCGAACCCGAGTGACAGGGAGTTCATGCAGAACCTGTCACCGGTGGGCGTCTGCGGTGCGTCGTCGAAGAGGTGCCCGAGGTGTGAGCCGCAGGCGGCGCAGTTGACCTCGGTGCGCACCATCCCATGGGAGGCGTCCCGCTTCAGCTCGAGCGCGTCCGCGCTGACCGGCTCCCAGAAGCTGGGCCAGCCCGACCCGGACTCGAACTTCGCGGTGCTGCGGAACAGGTCGGCGCCGCACGCGCGACAAACGAAGATCCCGTCCCGGTGCTCGTCGAGGAGAGCGCCGCTCCAGGCCCGCTCCGTGCCCGCCTCGCGCAGCACGCGGTACTCAGCCGGCGACAGCTCCTGCCGCCACTCGGACTCGCTCTTCTCCACCTTGTAGGTCATGTCGTCCTCCTCCTGAGGGGTTCGGAAGAGGCGGTGTCGCCGGATCGCGCCGGCCCGCCTGTCGCACCCGTCCCTGCGGGCAACCGTCCCTAGGATGACCGTATTCCGGAGGGGGGAGACGGGGTGGCAGAGCCGTCCGAGCGATCCGAGGCGCCCCGCGCCGAGCTCAGCGAGCGCGACGTCGCTATCCTCGCCTTCGAGCGGACCTGGTGGCGGCACGCAGGCGCGAAGGAGGAGGCCATCCGTGAGGAGTTCGGCATCTCCGCTGCCCGCTACTACCAGCTGCTGGGAGTGCTGATGGATTCCCCTGCTGCCCTGATCCACGACCCGATGCTCGTGAAGCGCCTGCAGCGGCTGCGGGACGCCCGGGTGGCACGCCGGCAGGCCCGCCGCCAGGTGCGCAGCGCGCGGTGACGACAGTCGAGCGCGCGAACGCACGCCCGGAAGGCACACGAGGTTCTATGCGCGACCAGCCCGAGGATCGCTTCGACCGGCCCCCGGCCGACCTGCAGCGGGTCGGCGCTCACCGGACACCCCGGCCGGCCGGTCGCGGCTGGGTCGCGTTCGCCTGGGCCGCGCTGGCGACCGGCGTGCTGGTCGGGCTCGGTGTCTTCGCCATGTTCGTGATCAACGACCGGGTGTCGTTCACCGGCGGCGGTGCGATTCCCACCGAGACGGCGCCGGCCGCGCCGACGGTCCAGCCGACGATCGACCCGTCGGTGAACGTGGTGCTGCTCAACGGCACCGACGTGGGCGGGCTCGCCGCGCGCGCGGGTGACCTGCTGGTCGCGCAGGGGTGGACCGTGGGCGCCCGGAGCAACGCCACGGTGACCGATGTGCAGAGCACTGTCGTGTACTACACGGATGCCAGCCAGGAGGGGGCCGCGTTGGGCATCTCCCAAGCCCTCGGCGGTGTCGCCACCCAGCTCTCCGACCGGTTCGTCGTGGAGGGGGAGAGCCGCATCACCGTGGTGCTCGGCTTCGACTACGCCGGCCAGGTCTGAGCCCCCCGCGCCGGGCACCCCCGTTCCGGCCGACCAGGCCCCGCCGCCCGCTGTGTGACGCGCAGGTTTCGGTGCCGTTTAATGTGTGCGCCGAAGCCGGCTCCCGGCCGGAATCAAGCGTTCCGTGGCCATTCGCCGCCGATACGATTCCCCCGATCCGGTCGCCCGCCGTGCCGCGTCCGGCGGCCGCCGCAGCCGCTGTCGCCGAGTTCGGCCGGATCCCGGGACGCGCCCGCCGACCGGAGCACCAGCACGCACCAGGAGTGGCACATGGCCAACGGAACCGTCAAGTGGTTCAACGCCGAGAAGGGCTTCGGCTTCATCACGGTCGCCGAGGGAGGGCAGGACGTATTCGTCCACTACTCGGCCATCGACATGCAGGGCTACAAGTCGCTCGAGGAGGGGCAGGCCGTGGTCTTCGAGATCGGCACCGGCGCGAAAGGACCCCAGGCGGAGTCGGTCCGCCCCGCCTGACCCGGCGCTTCGCTCGACGGCCGTCGCTCGCCCGTCCCGGGATCTGCCTGACGCCGCGCCACGCCAGTGCCGGGTCGGCGCACCGATGCGCCGTTAGCTTGGACCCGTGAAGGGCAGGGGGAACCGGGCGATGCTCGTCCGAGCGGCCGCGGTCGCCGTCCTCGCTGTCCTCCCGCTGTCCGGCTGCTTCGCGGCGCCGCCGGTGCCACTGGCCACCGAGACCCCCGCGCTTCCGGTCGTGGACTACCAGGAGCCGGAACCGACCGAGGTCGCACCGCTGCGCGGGACCACTGTGCCCGCCGGCAGCCTGAACCGGCCCGCGCTCTCGGCGAAGATCGACGACCACGAGGCGGCGCGTCCGCAGGCCGGGCTGGAGCGCGCCGACATCGTCGTCGAGGAACTGGTCGAGGGCGGTCTCACCCGCTACGTCGCGGTGTGGCACTCCGATCTGCCCGACCTGATCGGGCCGGTCCGGTCGATCCGGCCCATGGATCCGGACATCATCAGCCCGTTCGGCGGGATCGTCGCGTACTCCGGCGGCCAGGAGATCTTCGTCGAGATGATGCAGGGCACCGGGCTCTACAACGCGGTGCACGGCGATGTCGACACCCAGGACACCTTCTTCCGTGCTGAGGGCAGGGAGGCCCCGCACGATGTGCTGGTCCACGCGCCCCAACTCGTCGCCGAACACCTGGACCTCGCGGCGCCCGCGCCGCAGTTCCCGTTCGCCCTCGACGCCGGGTCCTCGTCCGCGGCGAAGGAGGGTCAGCCCGTCTCCCGCATCGACGTCGCCTTCTCCTCCTCCCGCTACCCCTCCTGGCTGTGGGACCCGGCCCGGGCGCAGTACCTCCGCTTCCAGGAGGGCGACCCCGACCTCGACACCGCCGGTGTCCAGCTGGGCGCCGTCAACGCGGTGGTGCTGCGGGTCGCCATCGACTGGACCTACGGCTCGGTGCCGCGGACGGTGCTCACGGGCACCGGGGAGGCGTGGGTCTCAACGGGCGGCGGGACGCTGCACGGGACGTGGACGAAGGAGAGCGCAGCCGCTCCGATCACCCTCACCGACGACCGCGGTTTCCCGCTTCGGCTCGGCGCCGGCAACACCTGGATCGAGCTGCTCCCCGAGGATGGGACGATCGCCTTCACGCCCTGACCCGGCCGCCTTGCACTCTCCCGTGTCGACTGCCAAGATGAATTAGCACTCGCAAAGTCTGAGTGCCAAAGCACTTGCTCGAACGTCCGGGAGGGACGACAAGACATATGGCTAAGATCATTGCCTTCGATGAGGAGGCCCGTCGTGGCCTCGAGCGCGGCCTGAACATTCTGGCCGACACCGTGAAGGTCACGCTCGGCCCGCGCGGCCGCAACGTGGTGCTCGAGAAGAAGTGGGGCGCCCCCACGATCACGAACGATGGTGTCTCCATCGCCAAGGAGATCGAGCTCGACGACCCGTACGAGAAGATCGGCGCGGAGCTCGTCAAGGAGGTCGCCAAGAAGACGGACGACGTCGCAGGCGACGGCACCACCACCGCGACCGTGCTCGCCCAGGCGCTGGTCCGCGAGGGCCTGCGCAACGTCGCGGCCGGGGCCGACCCGATCAGCCTCAAGAAGGGCATCGAAAAGGCCGTCGAGGCCGTCTCGAAGGCTCTGGTGGACAACGCCAAGGAGATCGAGACCAAGGACCAGATCGCCGCCACCGCGTCGATCTCCGCGGCCGACGCCGAGATCGGCGCGATCATCGCCGAGGCGATCGACAAGGTCGGCAAGGAGGGCGTCGTCACCGTCGAGGAGTCGAACACCTTCGGCACCGAGCTCGAGCTGACCGAGGGCATGCGCTTCGACAAGGGCTACCTGTCGGCGTACTTCGTGACGGACCCGGAGCGCCAGGAGGCGGTTTTCGAGGACCCGTACATCCTCATCGTCAACTCCAAGATCTCCGCGATCAAGGACCTGCTGCCGATCGTCGACAAGGTCATCCAGACCGGCAAGCAGCTCCTCATCATCGCCGAGGACGTGGACGGCGAGGCCCTCGCGACGCTGGTGGTCAACAAGATCCGCGGCATCTTCAAGTCCGTCGCCGTCAAGGCTCCGGGCTTCGGCGACCGCCGCAAGGCGCAGCTGCAGGACATCGCGATCCTCACCGGCGGTCAGGTCATCTCCGAGGAGGTCGGCCTCAAGCTCGAGAACGTCACCCTCGACCTGCTCGGCCAGGCCCGCAAGGTCGTCATCACCAAGGACGAGACCACCATCGTGGACGGTGCCGGTGACGCCGACGCGATCGCCGGTCGCGTGGCCCAGATCCGTGCCGAGATCGAGAACACGGACAGCGACTACGACCGCGAGAAGCTCCAGGAGCGCCTCGCGAAGCTGGCCGGCGGCGTCGCCGTCATCAAGGCCGGCGCTGCGACCGAGGTCGAGCTCAAGGAGCGCAAGCACCGCATCGAGGACGCCGTCCGCAACGCGAAGGCGGCCGTCGAGGAGGGCATCGTCCCCGGTGGTGGCGTGGCCCTCATCCAGGCCGGTGCCATCGCCTTCGCCGACGGCGCCATGACCGGTCTGACCGGTGACGAGGCGACCGGCGCGAACATCGTGAAGGTGGCCATCGAGGCCCCGCTCAAGCAGATCGCGTTCAACGCGGGCCTCGAGCCGGGCGTCGTCGCCGAGAAGGTGCGCTCGCTCCCCGCGGGTCACGGCCTCAACGCCGCGACCGGCGAGTACGGCGACCTCTTCGCGCAGGGCATCATCGACCCGGCCAAGGTGACGCGCTCCGCGCTCGTCAACGCCGCGTCGATCGCCGGACTGTTCCTCACCACCCACGCGGTCGTCGCGGACAAGCCGGAGAAGACCCCGGCCCCGCAGGGCGACCCCACGGGCGGCATGGACTTCTAGTCCGCAGCAGCACTCCACACAGAACGGGCGGTCCTTCGGGGCCGCCCGTTCTGCTTTGCGCTCCGAGATGCCAGTTGCGGCTGTCATCTCGGTGAGTCGGCAGCCACAACTGTCATCTCGCCGCACCTAGTGGCCCGCGGGGTGCCCGTCGGTTCGCGGGGCCTAGCGGCCCGCGAACATTCGCGCGTTCGCCTCCTCGACTTCCAGGTACTGGCGGCCCGCCGCGCTCAGCGCCTGGGTGATGGCGACGAGGCTCTCCTCGACCCGGGCCTGCGTGCTGCGCCAGTCCGAGACGACGCCCTGGAAGGCGACGGCCGCGCTGCCGGACCAGCTCTCCTGCAGTGCAGTGAGCGAGCCGAGGAGGGCGGCCACGTCGGCCTGGATGCGCGGCACTGTGGCCGCCGCAACTGAGGATGCTGCGAGGACGGCCTCGCTGTCGACGGTGTATCTCGGCATGGTGCTCCTGTCTGTCGAGCGCGACTGTAGGCGCGGCCGAGCGGAGCGGAGGGGCGATCAGTCCTCGTCGGGGGAGTCGTCCGGATCGGGCTCCATGTGGAGGAGCGGCAGGCGCACCCGGAACGTGGCGCCGCCGCCCGGCGTCTCGTCGACCTCCACCGTGCCGCGATGGGCCGCGACGATCGCGGAGACGATGGACAGGCCCAGCCCGCTCCCGCCCGTGTCCCGGTTCCGGGAGCTGTCGGCCCGATAGAAGCGCTGGAAGATCTTCTCGCGGAGCTGCGGCGGGATGCCCTCTCCGTGGTCGACGATCTCGACTATCGCGCTCGACTCGTCCAGGTCGGTGCGCACCACGATCTCGATCGGCGTGCTCTTCGAGGTGAACCGCACGGCGTTGCCGAGCAGGTTCGTGAGCACCTGGCGGAGCTTGTTCTCGTCGCCCAGCACCACCGCCGGGGGAGCCGGGCGGTCGGCGGGGTGCGGGTGCACCTCGTCGGCGACCACGACGACCGGGATGCCGGCCCCCGGGCGGCGCCGGCGGAGGCGGGACAGCTGCGCCCGCGAGAACGCGAGCGGGCCGGTGGTGGAGGAGGCGAGCCGGGCGCGCGGAGTGCGTCTGCGGCGTCCGGCGCCGGCGAGCTCTTCGCCGCCGTCCGGCCCGTCCCCGTCGGGGACCTCGTCGAGCTCGTCCTCGGTCTCCGCGAGCAGCTCGGCGGCCCGCGGGGCGCCCTCCTGATCGGTCACCACGCTCACGACCCGGCCCTGCGAGGACGCCATGGTGTCGAGCGCGGCGTCGGTGGCGAGGGGGAGGAGGGCGACGGGGGACAGCTGCAGCGGCTTCGTCTCGTCGAGGCGGGCGAGCTCGAGCAGGTCCTGCACCAGCCCGCTCATCCGGATGGCCTCGCGCTCGATCCTGTCCATCGCCTGCGCGACTTCCTCCGGAGACTGCAGCGCCCCCATCCGGTACAGCTCGGCGTACCCGCGCAGCGAAACGAGCGGGGTGCGGAGCTCGTGGCTCGCGTCGCCGACGAAGCGGCGCATCTGCTCGATGGTGCGCGCCCTGTCGCCGAATGCCTTGTCGATGCGCGCGAGCATGGTGTTGAGCGACCTGTTGAGGCGACCCACCTCGGTGTTCGGGGTCGCGCCGGTGAGCCGCTGGCTGAAGTCGCCGTTCGCGATCTCCGCCGCCGTGCGCTCCACCTGGCGGAGCGGACCGAAGGCGCTCGTCACGAGCAGGCGGGTGAGCACCGCGCCGAGGACGACGACCACTATCCCGAACAACAGAAACAGGGTGAACATCCGGGCGACGGCCTTGTTGGTCGTCTCGAGTGGCAGCGCGACGAGCACCGTCTGGTCCGAGGTGGCCATCAGGGCCACCGCGCGCCACTCGTGGGTGCGGTCGGCGGTGCGGATGGTGAACGGGCTGCCCGCCTGCGCGACGGCGTACTCCCGGTCGACCCAGTCGACGTCGGGCGCCTGCGAGCCGTGCAGCCACGCCGGATTGGCCCCGAGCACTTCCCCGTCCCCGTCGAGGATCGCAATCGCGTAGTCGGTGGGGCCGCTCTCGTCGAGCATGTCCTGCTCGACCGCGTCCACCAGCGACTGCGCAGCGCCCTGGACCTGGGTGTCGACCTCGGCGTAGAGGAAGTTGCGCATGACCGTCATGGTGCCGAGCCCGGTGACCAGCAGCCCGAAGGTCAGGAGCAGCACGGTGACGCCGGTGATCTTGGTGCGCAGCGAGATGCTGTTCCACCACTCCACCAACGATTCGTGCACGGTGGATCAGTGTAGAGAGGCGGCCTGCGCGACCGCCGAGGGCGGCCGGGTGGCTCAGACCTTCGCGGCCTTGAGCATGTAGCCGAAGCCGCGCTTCGTCTGGATGATCGGCTCCTCCGAGTACTGGTCGAGCTTCCGGCGCAGGTACGAGATGTAGGACTCGACGATCCCCGCGTCGCCGTTGAAGTCGTACTCCCAGACGTGGTCGAGGATCTGCGCCTTCGACAGCACCCGGTTCGGGTTGAGCATGAGGTAGCGGAGCAGCTTGAACTCGGTGGGGCTGAGCTCCACCGACTGGGTGCCGATGGTCACCTCGTGGGTGTCCTGGTCCATCGTGAGCTCGCCGGCCCGGATGATCGCGTCCTCCTCCGCGTGCATGGTGCGGCGGAGGATCGCCTTGATGCGGGCGACGATCTCGTCGAGGCTGAAGGGCTTGGTGACGTAGTCGTCGCCGCCGACGGTGAGGCCGGTGATCTTGTCCTCGGTGTCGTCCTTCGCGGTGAGGAACAGGATCGGCGAGGTGTAGCCGGAGGAGCGGAGCCGCTTGGTGACGCCGAATCCGTTCATGTCCGGGAGCATCACGTCGAGGATGATGAGGTCCGGCTCCTCTTCGAGGACCGCCGAGATGGCGGCGGCGCCGTTGCCGACCGCGCGCACCGCGAAGCCCGCGAACCTCAGGCTCGTGGTCAGCAGGTCGCGGATGTTCGGTTCGTCGTCGACGATGAGGATGCGGGGGCCGTCAGCCATGCGCCCATTATCTGCGCGTCGACTGGACGGAGACTGGGAGTCTCCGGAATGCGTCAGCGACCATCCCGGGCGGCCCGGGAGCGCCGCGTCGCGGCCATCACGAGCAGCGCGATGAGCAGCAGGAAGCCGATCGGGAGCCCGATCAGGGGCAGCACGACCACCGTGGTGAGGAAGGGGTTGCCCGCCGTCGTCCAGCCGAGCACCGGGGCGACCAGGAGCACGGCGAAGCACAGCAGGGACAGGCCGATGATCGTCACGGACATCGTCGCGAGGATGCGCTCGGCGCGGCTGATCCCGGGTTCGGCGGGCGGCGGGGTCGGTCGGGCCATGCCTTCAGGATAGGAGCCGGTCCGGGCGGCCCGTGTCACCCGTAGACTTGATGGTCGCACCAGAGAAAGGCGAGCACATGCCCACCGGCAAGGTGAAGTTCTTCGACGAGGCCAAGGGATTCGGGTTCATCAGCTCGGATGACGGCCAGGAGGTCTTCCTGCACGCCTCCGCGCTCCCCGCGGGCGTGACCTCGGTCAAGCCGGGCACCAAGCTCGAGTTCGGGATCGTCGACGGCAAGCGCGGCGCGCAGGCGCTGTCCGCCCGGATCCTGCAGGCTCCGCCGAGCCTCGCGAAGGCGGCCCGAAAGCCTGCCGACGATATGGCGGTCATAGTCGAAGACCTCGTGAAGCTGCTCGACGGGATCGGCGCGAACCTCAAGCGGGGCCGCTATCCCGACGGCCAGCACGGCTCGAAGATCGCCGCCATGCTGCGGCGCGTGGCGGACGAACTGGATGCGTGACGCGGCCGAGCACGACACGACGGCCGTCGAGGCGGCTCGCTCCGCGCTCCTCGAGACGACGGAGGCCAACACCGTCGGACCTCTGATGGGCATCGAGGAGCCAGAGGACGGTGTCCTCGAGGTGCGCTTCGCGACCACGCTCCCGGGTTACCCCGGCTGGGCGTGGAGTGTCGGCGTCTCGACTCTCGACGGCGCCGAGGCGCCCTCGGTCCTCGAAGTGGGGCTGCTGCCCGCCGAGGGTGCGCTGACCGCGCCCGAGTGGGTGCCGTGGTCGGATCGGCTCGCCGACTACCGCGCCGCGCAGATCGCGAAGGGCGAGGAAGTCGCCGACAGCGACGAGGACGACGAGGACGACGTCGAGGACGAGCAGCTCGACGGCGATGACACCGACGACGTCGACGATGCCGACGACGTCGACGACCTCGACGAGGAGGATCTCCTCCCCGGCGAGGACGACCTCGACGGCGTCGACTTCGAGGACGACCACGAGGACGACGCCGCAGAGGCGGCCGGCGAGCTGGACGACGACGCGGCCGGCGAGCCCGGAGCGGGCCGCTAGGAGCCGCCGATCGCCGTGCACGTCGGCACGTCCGGCTGGAGCTACGCGCACTGGACGGGCGCGCTGTACCCGGACGGCCTCCCGCCGCACGAGCGGCTCGGGTTCTACGTGCGCCGCTTCCGGACGGTGGAGCTCAACGCGAGCTTCTACCGCTGGCCGGGCGACCCGGCGTTCCGCAGCTGGAACCGTCGCCTCCCGGCGGGGTTCCGCCTGTCGGTGAAGGCGCCGCGCGGGCTGACCCACGCCCGGCGCCTGTACGCGCCGGAGCCATGGGTCCGGCGCATCGCCTCCGCCTGGCATCAGCTGGGCGACAAGCGGGCGGTGCTGCTGGTGCAGCTGCCTCCGACTCTGGAGC
>DATCMN010000138.1:0-8201 GCA_036563405.1 Naasia sp.
GATGGGAGTGGAGGCGTTCAACGCCGCCGCCCGCGAGTCGGTGCTCAGGTACACGAAGGAGTGGGAGGAGTACGTCACCCGCTCCGCCCGCTGGGTCGACTTCGAGAACGACTACAAGACGCTCGACGTGACGTTCATGGAGAGCGTCATCTGGGCGTTCAAGCAGCTCCACGACAAGGGCCTCGCCTACGAGGGCTTCCGGGTCCTGCCGTACTGCTGGAACGACGAGACGCCGCTGTCGAACCACGAGCTGCGGATGGACGACGACGTCTACAAGATGCGTCAGGACCAGACCGTCACCGTCACCTTCCCGCTCGTCGGCACCAAGGCGGAGAGCCTCGGACTGACCGGGACGCGTGCCCTCGCCTGGACGACCACGCCCTGGACGCTGCCGACCAACATGGCGCTCGCCGTCGGCCCCGACATCGAGTACGCCGTGCTGCGCGCCGGCCCGAACGGAACACACGACTCGATGGCGCCCGACGGCCTGGCCACCGAGATCGGCGAGGGACTCCCGCTCGACCGCGAGGTGCTGGGTGCGGACTACCTCCTCGCCGCCGGCCTCGTCGGCAACTACGCGAAGGACCTCGGCTACGACAGCGCGGAGGCGGCCGTCGCCTCGATCGAGCGCACCTTCCTCGGCAGCGAGCTGGACGGGATCGAGTACGACCGCCTCTGGGACTACTACGTCGACACGGAGCGGTGGGGCACGCAGAACGCGTGGAAGATCCTCGTCGCCGATTACGTCACCACCGGCGAGGGCACCGGCATCGTGCACCAGGCTCCCGCCTACGGTGAGGACGACCAGATCATCTGCACCGCAGCCGGCATCCCCACGCTGATGTCCGTCGACGACGGCGCCCGCTTCCTGCCGATGTTCGGCGAGATCGCCGGCCTGCAGGTGTTCGAGGCGAACAAGCCGATCACGCGTGACCTCAGGGAGCGGGGCCGGCTGCTCCGCCAGGCCAGCTACGAGCACTCGTACCCGCACTGCTGGCGCTGCCGGAAGCCGCTCATCTACAAGGCGGTCTCCAGTTGGTTCGTCCGCGTCACCGACTTCCGGGACGACATGGAGCGGCTCAACCAGGAGATCACCTGGGTGCCGGAGAACGTGAAGGACGGCCAGTTCGGCAAGTGGCTGTCGAACGCGCGCGACTGGTCGATCTCCCGCAACCGCTACTGGGGCAGCCCGATCCCGGTGTGGCGAAGCGACGATCCCGCCTACCCGCGCGTCGACGTGTACGGCTCCCTCGACGAGTTGGAGCGCGACTTCGGCGTGCGCCCCATGGACCTGCACCGGCCGTTCATCGACGAGCTGACCCGCCCGAACCCGGACGACCCGACCGGGAAGAGCACCATGCGACGCATCCCGGATGTGCTGGACGTCTGGTTCGACTCCGGCTCGATGCCGTTCGCCCAGGTGCACTACCCGTTCGAGAACGCCGACTGGTTCGACTCGCACGCGCCCGCCGACTTCATCGTCGAGTACATCGGGCAGACCCGCGGCTGGTTCTACACGCTGCACATCCTGTCGACGGCGCTCTTCGGCCGACCGGCCTTCTCGAACGTCGTCAGCCACGGCATCGTGCTCGGCAACGACGGGCAGAAGATGTCGAAGAGCCTCCGTAACTACCCGGACGTCAGCGAGGTGTTCGAGCGCGACGGCTCCGACGCGATGCGCTGGTTCCTGATGGCCAGCCCGGTGCTGCGCGGCGGCAACCTGATCGTCACCGAGGAGGGGATCCGCGAAGGGGTCCGCCAGCTGCTGCTGCCGCTCTGGAGCACGTACTACTTCTTCACCCTCTACGCGAACGCGGCAGGCGGTCCGGGCGGCGCGGGACATGATGCGCAGGCGCGCACCGACTCCGGAGACGTCCTCGACCGCTACATCCTGGCGAAGCTCCGCGACCTCGTCGACGGCGCGACCGCCGACCTGGATGCGCTCGATGCGAGCACCGCCGCGAACCGGCTGCGGGACTTCGCCGACGTGCTCACCAACTGGTACGTGCGCCGCAGCCGCGACCGCTTCTGGTCCGGCGACGCCGATGCCTTCGACACCCTCTTCACGGTGCTGGAGACGCTGGTGCGGGTCGCCGCGCCGCTGCTCCCGCTCGCGACCGAGAAGATCTGGCGCGGCCTCACAGGTGGGCGGAGCGTGCACCTCACCGACTGGCCGGTGGGGGACGCCTTCCCGGCCGATCCGCAGCTCGTCGAGGACATGGACCGGATCCGCTCGATCACGTCGTCCGCGCTCGCCCTGCGCAAGCAGTCGGGCCTGCGCGTGCGCCTGCCGCTCGCCGGGCTGACCGTGGTGGCGCCCGGCGCCGATCGGCTCGCCGCCTTCGAGGCCCTGCTGCGCGACGAGCTCAACCTGAAGGGCGTCACCCTCACCGACCTGGCCGGCACGAGCGCTGAGGCGTACGGGATCACCTCCCGCCTCAGCGTGAACGCCCGCGCCCTGGGGCCGCGCATCGGCAAGGACGTGCAGCGCGTCATCCAGGCGGCGAAGGCCGGGGACTGGGCGGAGGACGCCGGCATCGTGACGGCTGGCGGAATCGAGCTCCAGGACGGCGAGTACGAGCTGGCCCTCGAGATCTCGGGGGCAGGCGGTGACTCCGCGATCGGGCTGCTCCCGGGCGGCGGCTTCCTGCTCCTCGACACCGCGGTGACGCCGGAGCTCGAGGCCGAAGGGCGCGCGCGCGACCTGATCCGGGACATCCAGCAGGCCCGCCGTGCGGCCGGTCTCGACGTCTCCGACCGGATCGAGCTGCACCTGGAGGGCGACGGCGACCTCGCCGCAGTCCTCGCGGTGCACGGCGAGCTGGTGGCGGCTGAGACCCTCGCCGTGTCGCTCGACGTGACGGCCGCGGCGCCGGGGTCCGGAGCAACGGACAGCCGATGGGCGGACGGCTCCGTCACCCCTCTCGCCTCGGGCAGCTGGGGTGCGGCTCACGGTGGCCGCATCGAGCTGCGCCGGGCGGGCAGGATGGTCGGTGATGTCTAGCTACGACGACTTCGAGCGCGAGGACCGCGAGACCCGGGAGCGGGAGGCCGCCGACCGGGTCTTCCAGGAGCTGCTCGGCCGGCTCGGCGAGGGGGAGCCGCAGCCGCGCCTCGAGCCCGTGCGCCGCGTGGTCGAGCTGCTCGGCGACCCGCATCGCGCCTTCCCGGTCATCCACATCACCGGCACCAACGGCAAGACGAGCACCAGCCGGATGATCGAGAGCCTGCTCCGCGCCACAGGGCTCCGGACGGGGCTCCTCACGAGCCCGCACCTGCATCGGTTCAACGAGCGCATCCTCATCGGCGGCGAGCCGATCACGGACGAGCGGCTCGTCGCGAACTGGCGCGACATCGAGCCGTACGTCGGGATGGTCGACAAGGCCCTGACCGAGGAGGGGGAGCCGCGCCTCACCTACTTCGAGGCGATAGTCGTCCTGGCGTTCGCGGCGTTCGCGGACGCTCCGGTCGATGTCGCCGTGATCGAGGTCGGCATGGGCGGCGAGTGGGACGCGACCAACGTGGTCGAGAGCCAGGTCGCGGTCTTCACGCCCATCGCGCTCGACCACCAGAACAGGCTGGGCCGCACTGTCGCCGAGATCGCCCGGACCAAGTCGGGGATCATCAAGCCGGTGTCCGAGGTCGTGAGCGCGGTGCAGCCCTCGACCGCGCTGGAGGAGCTGGAGCGGGCCGCGGCCCTCACGGAGTCCCGCCTGGTCGTCGAGGGGTCCGGGTTCACGGTGACGAGCGCGGTCGCGATCGGCGGCCAGCTGATCAGCGTCTCCGGTCGCGCCGGGCTCTACGAGGACGTCTTCCTGCCGCTCTACGGTGACCACCAGGCGCACAACGCGGCCCTGGCCATCGCGGCCGTCGAGTCGTTCCTCGGCGGCGGCACGGTGCCGCTCGAACAGGATGTGGTGATCGACGGACTGGCCGCCGCCAGCTCGCCGGGCCGGCTGCAGCTCGTCGGCGCGGAGCCACCGGTGCTCGTCGATGCTGCGCACAACCCGCACGGCGCCCGGTCGCTCGCGGCCGCGCTGCAGTCGTACTTCGCGTTCTCGCCGATCTACGCGGTCGTCGCGACGCTCGAGGACAAGGACTCGGAGGGCCTGTTCCGGGCCCTCGCGCCGATGGTCGAGGAGTTCATCGTCACGACCGCCCCGTCCGAGCGTGCGACGGACGTGGACACCCTCGCCGCCATCGCGGTGAAGGTGGCGGGCGCCGACAAGGTGCGGGTGGAGCCGTCGCTCGGCGCGGCGCTCGACGCCGCCCGGGAGTCGGCGGCCGAGCACGAGAACGGCGCCGTCGTCGTCTACGGATCCATCACCCTCGTCGGCCGCGCGATGGAGATCTCGGTCGACGAGGGGTGGCGGCCCTGATGGCGCGAGCGCGCCGGATCCGCACCGTCCGGGAGAGCCTCGGCTCGATCGTGCTCGGCATGGAACTCCTCGTGGTGTTCCTCGCGGCGCTCGTCGCGTCCGGCCTGGGCGCCCTGCCGCCGCTGGTCGCCCTGGCCGGGGGAGCGGGACTGATCCTGCTGCTCATCATCGCCATGGGCACGCTCCGCAGCATGCTCGGGGTTGTGCTCGGCTGGATCGCCCAGGCGGTCCTCGTGGCAGGCGGGTTCCTCATCCCCGAGCTGTTCCTGGTCGGGATCCTGTTCGTGGCCATCTGGACGTACTGCATGATCATGGGTGCACGCATCGACCGCCGGCAGGCCGGCGGCACCGAGCCTCGCGACGCGGGGGAGAAGGAGTAGTAGTGGACGTGGAAGAGACTCTCGTGCTGGTGAAGCCGGACGGCGTCGCGCGGGGCCTGACGGGCGAGATCCTCCGCCGGATCGAGGCGAAGGGCTACTCCCTCGTCGACATCAAGCTGGTGGAGCCGGACCGCGACCTGTTGTCGCGGCACTACGAGGAGCACCAGGGCAAGCCGTTCTACGAGCCGCTGGTCGAGTTCATGGAGTCCGGGCCGGTCGTCGCGATCCGCATCGCCGGCAACCGGGTGATCGAGGGCTTCCGCTCCCTCGCCGGGACCACCGATCCCACCACCGCGGCGCCCGGCACGATCCGCGGCGACCTGGGCCGCGACTGGGGTGTCAAGGTGCAGCAGAACCTGGTGCACGGCAGCGACTCCCCGGAGTCCGCGAAGCGCGAGCTCGCCCTCTGGTTCTGACCGGAGTCACTCTCCCTCAACAGGAGCACCAGCCCGTCAACAGGCCGGAAGTACCTGTGTCCTCCTGGTGGAGGGGGAGTGCTCCTGTTGAGGGCGAGTGGTCGCCGGCCGGCGTCAGGCGAAGAGGACGTTCAGCAGCAGCGGGAAGTTCGTCAGGATGATCGCGATGATCACCAGGTAGTTGAGCAGCACCAGCAGCCACGTCCACGGCAGCGCCCGTCGGAACAGCGCCTGCGTCCCCTCCGAGAGGCCGAGATTCCGCGCCAGGTTGTTCATCGTCCCGTACCAGAACAGCGGAATCGTGACGAGCCAGACGAGCATGCAGTACGGGCACAGCACGCCGATCACGAACACGGTCTGCGTCATCAGCCAGGTGATGAACACCCACGCCGCGAGCAGTCCCACGTTGTAGATCGCCCAGAACCAGCGGGCGAACGATGCGCCGGCGAGGATGGCCACCCCGACAGCGACGGGCGCCACGAAGCCCATCACCCCGATCAGCGGGTTGGGGAATCCGAACACCGACCCCTGTGGACTGTTGATCACGGGCCCGCAGGAGACGAAGGGGTTGATGTCGCACGACAGCGGGGTGTCCGGGTTCGCGAGCAGCTGGAACCGCTCGAGCACCAGCTGGAACGAGCCGTACAGGCCGACCAGCCCCGTGACGATGAAGAGCAGCGCGATCCACACCGGCTGACGCACCGAGTCCGCGCGCGGCGTTGTCTCCTGCTCCCCGGCGATCGCGACCATGCGCCGATTGTCCCATGTGCGCCACGCGACTCCGTCCGAGGTGCCCGCGCGCCATGCCGGATGCTCGCCGTGCGATAATCCCTTCAGGCCCGCGCCGCGCGCGGGGCGAACTACTTTCCCGGGACCGCTGAGGCGACCCGGGGTCGCGGAGCAGGATCCGCGGGCGCCGACGGCGCTTGCGAGCGAGGAGCTCGAAACTCAAGGATTCGGTGGGCTTGTCCCATCGCGAAGGCACGGGTTGTGGCGGCGCGGCGGCCGCACCCGCGAGGAGCACCAGCGATGGTGGATGACAACGAGAACACGGAGTCGCCGAAGCGCAGGCGACGCACCTTCCTGCCACGCCGTTCCGCGGGAGCGGGTGGCCTAGCCGCCGGCCCCGGAACGAGCGCTGTAGCGGCGCCTCCGCCGGACAGCCTGTCGCCTGAGGTCGAGCAGTCCATTCCGGCGGCCGAGGCCCCCGCCGCGGCGGCGCCCGAGTCGGCTGGTGACGCCCTGGCACCCGCGACCCGCACCGCGCCCGAGCCGGTCGCCGACGTCCAAGCGCCGACCGACTCCGCGCCGGACGACGTTGCCGACGTCGACGATGCCGCAGAGCCCGCGCCGGACGCCGCCGAGAGCACCCCGGCGGCTCCGCAGCTGCCGGCGGCCTCCGGCCCGACGACGATGCTCTTCTTCCAGGCACCGCCCGTCCTGGCGGCCGCTCCCGGCCTGCCCGTCGACGACGAGGAGGACGAGCAGGAGGACACCGGCACCAGCGCATCCACCAGTCGGCGCCGCAACCGACGCCGCCCCGGCAGCACCGCGACCGCGGGCATTGCCGACACAGTCGCCGAGCCCGCCGCTGAGCAGGCCCCGGCGCGCCCCCGCCGTCGCGTGGTCGAGGAGATCACCGAGCCGCAGCGCGTCAAGGGATCCACCCGCCTCGAGGCGAAGAAGCAGCGCCGCCGTGATGGCCGCGACGCCGGCCGCCGCCGCGCGGTGGTGACCGAGGCCGAGTTCCTCGCGCGCCGCGAGAGCGTCGAGCGCGTGATGGTGGTCCGCAGCGCGGGCGACCGCATCGAGATCGGGGTGCTCGAGGACGGCATCCTCGCCGAGCACTACGTGGCGAAGTCGCAGAACCAGTCGCTCATCGGCAACGTCTACCTCGGCCGCGTGCAGAACGTGCTGCCGAGCATGGAGGCGGCGTTCGTCGACATCGGTCGCGGCCGCAACGCCGTCCTCTACTCGGGTGAGGTCGACTGGGAGGCAGCCGCCGAGAACGGCGAGAAGAACCAGCCCCGCCGCATCGAGCTGGCCCTGAAGCCGGGCGACAAGGTGCTCGTCCAGGTCACCAAGGACCCGGTCGGCCACAAGGGCGCCCGCCTCACCAGCCAGGTCTCGCTGCCGGGCCGCTACCTCGTCTACGTGCCCAACGGCTCGATGAACGGGATCAGCCGGAAGCTGCCCGACACCGAGCGCGCGCGGCTGAAGAAGATCCTCAAGGAGGTCCTCCCGGACGGCGTGGGCGTCATCGTGCGCACCGCCGCCGAGGGTGCCACCGACGAGCAGCTGACCGTCGACGTCAACAGGCTCACCGCCCAGTGGCAGCACATCAGCACGCAGGCCGCCAAGGTGAACGCGCCGGCCCTGCTGCACAGCGAGCCGGACCTGCTCGTCAAGATCATCCGCGACGTCTTCAACGAGGACTTCTCGAAGCTCGTCATCGCCGGCGAGGACGCGCAGACGACGATCGAGAGCTACCTCACCTCTGTCGCGCCCGACCTCCTCGACCGTGTCGAGAAGTACGCGGGGGAGGGCGACGTGTTCGCCGACTTCCGCATCCAGGAGCAGATCGACAAGGCGCTCGATCGCAAGGTGTGGCTGCCGTCCGGCGGGTCGCTGGTCATCGACCGCACCGAGGCGATGACCGTCATCGACGTCAACACCGGCAAGTTCGTGGGCTCCGGCGGCAATCTCGAGGAGACCGTCACCAAGAACAACCTGGAGGCGGCGGAGGAGATCGTCCGCCAGCTGCGGCTCCGGGACATCGGCGGCATCATCGTCATCGACTTCATCGACATGGTGCTGGAGACGAACCGCGACCTCGTGCTGCGGCGCCTCGTCGAGTGCCTGAGCCGCGACCGCACCAAGCACCAGGTGGCGGAGGTCACCTCGCTCGGTCTCGTCCAGATGACCCGCAAGAAGCTGGGTCTCGGGCTCGCGGAGTCGATGACGGACCAGACCGCGCGAGTCGCGGCAGAACCGCGGCAGGACCAGCAGCGGCGCCGCAAGGCCAG
>DATCMN010000150.1:0-3479 GCA_036563405.1 Naasia sp.
GGGCCGACGACGATGCGGCGGACGGGGAGTACGAGGCGTTCCTCCGGTTCGGGGGCCTGGAGAAGGCGGAGCTGCAGCGCATCCGCCTCGAGCAGCGTCCGCTCGGCGACATCCGGCTCGACGACTACTCCGGCTTCATCATGGGCGGGAGCCCCTTCAACTCCTCCGACGCGCTCGAGGACAAGTCCGATGTGCAGCAGCGCGTGGAGCGTGAACTGTCGGCGCTCCTCGACGAGGTCGTGGCTGCCGACTTCCCGATGCTCGGCGCGTGCTACGGCGTCGGCACCCTCGGCACGCATCAGGGGGCAGTGGTCGACCGAACCCATGGCGAGCCGGTAGGGCCCGTCACCGTCACGCTCACGCCCGAGGGACGAGCGGACCCCCTGTTCTCGATCCTCCCGCCCGCGTTCGAAGCGTTCGTCGGGCACAAGGAGGCGATCCGCGAGCTGCCCGGCCACGCCGTCCGGCTGGCGTCCTCGCCGGACTGCCCGGTGCAGGCGTTCCGGATCCGCTCCAACGTCTACGCGACGCAGTTCCATCCGGAGCTGGACGCGGCCGGCATCGCGACCCGGATCGACGTCTACCGGTTCGCCGGATACTTCGCCCCGGAGGAGGCCGAGACGCTCAAGGCGCGAGCCCGTGCCAGCGCCGTGCAGCATCCGCCGGCACTCGTGCAGCGGTTCGTCGAGCGCTACGGCGTCGACAGGTAGTCCGCAGCGTCCACGGCTACGAGTCCACTCTCGGCTACGGTGGCGCCGTGAGCCCGCAGCCGACCCTGCCTTGGAGTCCGATGGAACTCTTCCCGATCCTGTATCTGCTCGGCGTGGTCTCCCTGATCGCGCTCGGGATCTACGTCCTCGTGCTCGCCTCGATCGCGCTGCGCATCTACATCCGCAACAACCGCCGGCCTTCCTCGTCCTGATCGCGAGCACGCGGCGCCCCTCCTGCCGGGATAATCGGGAGGGTGGACGACGACGCGGCATGGGAGCGGCTCTGCCTGCTCCTCGACGATGACGAGCACCTCTGGCCCACCGTCCGCGAGGCGATCGACGGCGGAGAGGACGCGTGGGAGGCGCTCCTCGGTGGGCTCGATGACGCTGGAGCGCTGGCCTACCTCGACGTGGAGGACACGGGGATGGAGCTCGCCGACGCGCTCGCACAGCTGCCCCGGGTGTTCCGGCTGCAGCCGGACCTCGGAGCCGTCACCGACACGGACGACCTGCGGGAGGCGCTCCGCCAGGCCGACGAGGTGCTCGCGGGGGAGGGCTTCCGGCTGCTCGAACTCGACGACGACGACGATGAGGCGCACGCCCTGGTCGTCGTCCCCGCGGATTCCGTGACCGAGATCCGGGAGCTGGCGGACCGGTTCGGCCGAGCGGTGACCGCCGTCTACTGAGCCTCAGGCGGACCCGGCCCGGATCTCCTCGGTGGGCACGACCCGCGCCCCGGCATCGGAGAGGGCCGCCATGAACGCGGCGTGCACAGTCGCGCCCGGCAGCTCTGCTCCGGCGAATTCGAGGTCCGGCGCCGCACACGCGTCGGCCGCGACCGCGACCGAGAAGCCGGCGTCGAGCGCCGCGCGGACCGTCGCGTCTACGCACATGCTGCTCATCATCCCGGCGACGACCAGCTGATCGGTGCCGAGCGCCTCGAGCTGCTCGAGGAGAGGGGTCTCCCGGAAGCCGTTCGGGTACTCCTTGACGAGCACCGCCTCCCCTTCGGACGGTGCGAGCGCGGGATGGATCTCCTGCCCTGGCGTGCCCGGCAGGAAGAATACGGCGTCCGGGCCGTTCGACACGTGCTGCAGGTGCACGACCGGCGTGCCGTGCTCGCGCGCGGTAGTCAGCAGCTCGCGACCCCGCTCGGCCGCCTCCTCCGCTCCGACGAGCGGATAGGCGCCGCCCGGGAAGTAGTCGTTCTGGACGTCGATGACGAGAAGGGTGCGCACCACCCCGTCACGGTACCTGGTCGGCGCGGGACTGTTCAGAGCTTCGCTGCCGCCGAGAAGGCCTTCTTGCGGCTCTTGGTCGCCGATCGGAGCTCCCTCGCGTACAGCACCCCGAACGTGAAGCCGCTCTCGCGCGGAACGGCGGACACGCTCTCCGCCATCCGCTGGAGCAGCTCCATGGCGACTATCGCGTCCTGATGCTCGCCGAGGATCGATTGGAGGTGCTCGAATCGGCGGATCCGGGTGCGGGTGGCGCGGCCCATGGCGGGAGCGGCGAGCTCCGCGGCGTATCGGGCCCGCTTGCCCTGCTTCCTGGCCCGGTGCAGCTCCTCCTCATCCGCGGTGGCCAGCGCGGACGCGAGCGTTCGCCGTACCTTCTTCGTCGCCCTGTCCATCGCCTTCTCGAGCGCCGACGACTTCTTCCGGGCCCGGCGGGACAGCGGTGGGTCGGCGGCCCAGGCGGCGCACTCGGACAGCAGGTCGGCGTACCGGCGCTTCGCCATCGCCGTGTCGAGAGCTGCGCGGGCTCGCTCGCTGCGCTGCTCGAGGAACGTCGTGATGCGCGCGGCCACGTTGCCGACGACGGCGTCCTCGGGAAGTGCGCCGAGTGCGGCGAGCAGCCTTTCCCGCTGCACCTCCGCATCTCGGAGGCGGCCGAGGAGACCCGCGAACCAGGCCAGCTCCTCATCGAGGTGCTGGGCGCGAGCCGGGTCGAGGAACTCCTCGAACACGCGCAGCACCGAGCGCATGCGGCGGGTAGCCACTCGGGTCGGATGCACGGCATCAGCGCCGCCGCGGAGAGCGGCATCGCCGGCGACGAGCGCTGCCTGCTGGACCTCGAGATAGTCGCGGATCTCCGATCCTGCCGACCGGGACCCGTGCTTCGACTTCGCCATCGCTCCTCCGACCGTCCGGGGTGCACCCGCCCGCTCAGGCGCGGGTCGGGTGCCCCGCGGGACTACTTCTTCTTCTTCTTGCTGTCCTTCTTCTTGTCCTTCTTCTTGTCCTTCTTCTTCGCCATGGCTCGTCCTCCCTCCGGTGTGCGGGCCGGCGGCCGCCGACTCCGACAGTCAATCAACCATTGACGCTCGCGGCAACTGTGGGTTGACGGTGTGTCGTGCCGGACTAGCCTGGAGCAGTGGCCGAGTTCCCGCACACCAAGCGGTTCTCCCGGTGGATGGACGCCCTCGACGCGATACCCGATCCGCTGGAGCGGCTCGACGCCGTGCGGGAGGCGCGAGAGGCGCTGGAGGCTCTCGAAGGCCGCGCTGTGGTCGACGCGCGCAGGGCGGGAGTCACCTGGAAGGCGATCGGCGGGCTCTACCGGTTGAGCAAGCAGGGCGCGCAGCAGCGCTTCCGCGCGGCCGCGTCCGGCGAACCCGGAACGCCGCCGGAAGAGCCGCCGGGCTAGCTGTCGTCCACTCCGACCGACCCCCGCTCCGCGGAGTGTGCGGCCTGCGCCACCAGCGCCGGCGCCGGCGACGCGCCCGACGCCGGGCGCGCCCGGCGCCGCTCCGCTGCCGCGTGGAGG
>DATCMN010000152.1:0-4045 GCA_036563405.1 Naasia sp.
CGCGGGGACATAGGCGCCAGCGGGCGCGGCGACGGTCGGCAGCTCCAGTCCGAGTTCGGCGAGGCGCGACTCGACCGCGCCCATCAGGCGTCGGTCCCGGTGTCGCTGCGGCGCTTCAGGTAGGCGACGAGGCCACCCTCCGGTCCCTGCACCACCTGCACGAGCTCCCAGCCCTGCGCCCCCCAGTTGTTCAGGATGGCTGCGGTGTTGTGGATCATCAGCGGCGTGGTCAGGTACTCCCACGTGGGCATCGGACCGGTCCTTCCCGCCCGCCGGGAGCCGCGCGAACGGTTCCGAGCGGGTCATCTGCCAGGTTTCCTCGCGTACCCTTGATCCTATGTCTGCCCGATCCGGGCTGCGCAGCAGCCGACTGGGCGCCTTCCTGGGGTTCCTGGGGATGTCGGCCATCGCCGGCGTCCTCGCGACGGTGGCCGTCACGCCTGCCATCGCGCTCACCGGGCTGGCCGCCTCCAACAGCACCGGGATGTTCGAGAACCTTCCGGAGTATCTGAAGGTCGGGAACATCCCGGAGAAGACGACGATCTTCGCGCACCAGACCATCGACGGGGTGGATCAGAACGTCCCGATCGCATCGTTCTTCGCGGAGAACCGGGAGAGCGTCGGCTGGGACCAGGTGTCGCAGTTCGCGAAGGACGCCGCCCTCGCCGCCGAGGACCCCCGCTACTACGAGCACGGCGGCGTCGACCCGATCGGTGTCGTGCGGGCGGCCGTCCTCAACGTGCTGGGCGGCGGCAACATCCAGGGCGCCTCCACCATCACGCAGCAGTACGTGAAGAACGTCCTGGTCGCCCAGGCGACGGGGCTCGCAACCGAGGCGGAGCGGGATGCGGCCTACGAGGAGGCGACGAAGGTCGGCTTCGACAGGAAGCTCCGCGAGATGCGGCTGGCCATCGCGCTGGAGAAGCAGTTCACGAAGGACGAGATCCTCCTCGGCTACCTCAACATCGCCCTGTTCGGCGGGCGGACCTACGGCATCCAGGCCGCGTCGATCCGCTACTACGGCGTCAACGCGACGGACCTGACCCTCGCGCAGGCCGCGAGCCTCCTCGCGATCGTCAACAACCCGCAGAAGTTCCGGCTCGACCAGCCGGACGACCCCGAGAACGGGGCCGCGAACGGCTACGCCGCCAACCTCGAGCGCCGGGACTACATCCTCGGCAACATGCTCGAGGAGAAGAAGATCGACCAGGCGCAGTACGACGAGGCGATCGCCACCCCGATCCAGCCGAACGTGCAGCCCGTCGTCTCCGGCTGCACGACGGCGGGCTCCGCCGGGTTCTTCTGCGACTACGTGGTCAACACGATCAAGAACGACCCGGTGTTCGGCGCGTCCGCCGAGGAGCGCTACCAGTCCTTCATCCGTGGCGGATTCGACGTGTACACGACGCTCGACCTCGACCTGCAGGGCGAGGCGCAGGCAGCGGTGGACCGGAACGTGCCCAAATTCCTCGATGGCGTCGACATCGGTGCGGCAGGAACGGCGGTGCAGGCCGGCACCGGCGCCATCCGAGTGATGGTGCAGAACAAGGACTTCAACGACTCCGGCAACGCTGCCGAGCTCGGCCCCAACTTCTCGGCCCTCAACTACAACACCGACACCGCCTACGGCGGCTCCACAGGCTTCCAGGCCGCGTCGACGTACAAGGTGTTCACGCTGATCGCGTGGCTGCGCGCCGGGCACTCGCTGGGCGAGGTGCTCAACGTGTCGGAGAGGAGCTGGGACCTCGCGAGCTTCCGGTCCTGCACCGGCGCCGGCGGCGGCCCGCCCTGGTCGCCCGGCAACGACGAGAACGAGTCGGGCACGCGAAGCGTGCTGCAGGCCACCGCCCGCTCGATCAACGGCGGCTTCGTGGCGATGGGTCAGCAGCTCGACCAGTGCGACATCCGCAAGGCCGCCGAGGATCTCGGCGTCCATCCCGCGGGCGGGGGCGAGCTCCCCACCAACCCGGGCAACATCCTGGGCACCGTGACCGTATCGCCCCTCACGATGGCGGCCGCGTACGCCGGCATCGCCAACAACGGCATGGTGTGCTCCCCCATCGCCATCGAGCGAATGGTTAAGCCGGACGGCACCGACGCGGCCATCCCCGCGCCGAACTGCCGACAGGGGATCGAGCCCGAGATAGCGCACGCGGCGGCCTACGCCCTGCAGGGCGTCATCACGGGCGGCGGCACCGCCGTCCCGTCGAACCCCGACGACGGCATCGAGCACATGGCGAAGACGGGCACCTCCGACTTTGCCTACCAGACGTGGACCACCGGGGCGAGCACCAGGATGGGCCTCTCGGTCTGGGTCGGCAACGTGTCCGGCGAGGTGAACCTCCGCAAGCTCGAGCTGGACAGCGGCCAGGCTTCATCCGCTCGGCACCGGATCTGGCGGCCCACCATGGCGGCCATCGACGCCAAGTACGGGGGCGACGACTTCCCCGAGCCCGCATCCCAGTACCTGAAGGGCGTGCAGGTCGAGGTGCCCGATGTCACCGGGCAGACCTTCGAGTCCGCGCGGAGCATCCTCGAGGGTGCCGGCTTCACCGCCCAGGACGGCGGCGCGCAGCCGTCGAGCGCTCCGGCGGGACAGGTGATCGGCACCGACCCGGGAGCCGGCGCGACGGCCACGCGCGGCACGGCCGTCACGGTCTACACGAGCAGCGGGGTGCCGGCGGGAACCGTCGTGCCGAACGTGGTCGGGCAGACCGCGAGCCAGGCCACGCAGGTGCTGCGGGATGCCGGATTCGAGGACATCGACTACGCGGTGGACCGCGAGGCCGGCGGAGCGGTGTGCACCGTGTCCGCGACAGACCCGGGGGCCGGGGCGTCGGTGGACCCGGACGACACCATCACGGTGTTCATCTCGCTCGGCAACGGTGGGGGCAACGGAAACGGCAACGGGAACGGGAACGGGAACGGCCGCGACCTGGAGGACCTGTTCAACAACGACGACGACGAGCAGGAGACCTGCTGATGCGGCTGCCGGCGGCGCTCGCGACCCCCGCGGTCGCGGGTGCGGTCGCCTTCACGTACGGGTCGCTGGTGGAGCGCACGGCCTTCCGCCTCCGCCGCTTCCAGGTTCCGGTCCTGCCGCGCGGCTCGGAGCGCATCCGCGTCCTGCACATCTCCGACCTGCACATGGCGCCGTGGCAGCGCCGGAAGCAGGAGTGGGTGCGCGCACTGGCGCGGCTCCGGCCGGATATCGTCGTGGACACCGGGGACAACCTCGGGCACGAGGACGGGATCGCGGGCATCCGGGAGGCACTGGAGCCGTTCACCGGCATCCCCGGCGTCTTCGTGTGGGGCTCGAACGACTACTACGGTCCTGAGCCGAAGAACCCGTTCCGCTACTTCCGCGGCGCCTCCGAGGCGTCCGCGAATGCCGACATGCTCGACCTGGCTGGTCTCCGACGGGAGCTCACCGGACTCGGCTGGACCGACATCAACAACACCGCCGCGACCCTGACCGTGCGGGGCAGCGTGCTCGACTTCCTCGGGGTCGACGATCCGCACCGCGAGTTCGACCGCCTGGATCTCCTGTCCGCGGCGCGGGACGAGCTCGACGCCGGCCGGACCGGCACCGCGGATCTCGTCCTAGGAGTCGCGCACGCGCCGTACAGGAGGATCCTCGACTCCTTCGTCGCCCGCGGCGCGGGGCTCCTGCTCGCGGGACACACCCACGGCGGCCAGGTCTGCGTGCCCGGCTACGGGGCGCTCGTCACCAATTGCGACATCCCCCGGAAGCAGGTGAAGGGCCTGTCCGAGTGGCGTTCGGGCGGATCCTCCGCGCCGCTGCACGTGTCGGCGGGACTCGGCACCTCGATCTACGCCCCCGTGCGGTTTTCCTGCCCGCCGGAGGCGACCCTGCTGACCCTCACGGCGCGCCGGTAGCCGGACCTCGGGAGGACGAGCCAGGAGACAGCAGAAGGGCCGGTCGTCGACCGGCCCTTCTGGCACAGGTGTCGGGGTGGCGGGATTCGAACCCACGGCCTCTTCGTCCCGAACGAAGCGCGCTACCAAGCTGCGCCACACCCCG
>DATCMN010000268.1:0-3274 GCA_036563405.1 Naasia sp.
GCGGATGCGCGCGATCCTTGTCGGAGAGCTCCGCGTCGGCGAGCGGCACCGGCCAGGCGATCCCGGCCGTCTCATCCGCGAGGTTGAGGAAGGTGTACTCGGCGTTCGCGCTCCAGTGGTCGTTGACCAGGTAGCTGTAGACGGTTCCGGGCTCGAGGGTCTGGAACGCGTTGCCCACACCGCGCGGCACGAACACGGCCGTGCCGGGGTCGATCTCCACGGTGAAGACGGCACCGAAGCTGGCGCCGGCGCGGAGGTCCACCCACGCGCCGAACACGCGACCGGACACGACCGACACGTACTTGTCCCACGGCTCGGCGTGGATGCCGCGGGTGGTGCCGACCTTCTCGTTGTAGGACACGTTGTTCTGCACCGGATGGAAGTCCGGAAGCCCCGCGGCGACCATCTTCTGCCGCTGCCAGTTCTCCTTGAACCAGCCGCGGGCGTCGCCGTGGACCGGCAGGTCGACGACGAGGAGCCCGGGGATCGGCGTCGGCCTCATGGCCAGCGCGCGGCCGAAGGGCCCGGCGGCACCGGACACGGCCGTCACTGCCCCTTGCCCGCGTAGAACGCCTCGACGCGATCCTTGTCGGGCGCCCACCAGGCCTCGTTGCTGCGGTACCAGTCGACGGTCGCGGCGAGGCCGGCCTCGAAGTCGCGGTACTCCGGCTCCCAGCCCAGCTCGGTGCGGAGCTTCGTGGAGTCGATGGCGTAGCGGAGGTCGTGGCCGGCGCGGTCGGTGACGTGGTCGTACGCGTCCGCCGGCCGGCCGAGGATGGTGAGGATCAGCTCGACGACCTCCCTGTTGCTCTTCTCGCCGTCGGCGCCGATCAGGTAGGTCTCCCCGATCTCGCCCTTCTCGAGGATGGTGAGCACGGCCGAGGAGTGGTCGGTGGCGTGGATCCAGTCGCGCACGTTGAGGCCGGCGCCGTACAGCTTCGGACGCTCGCCGCGCAGCACGTTCGTGATCTGCCGTGGGATGAACTTCTCGACGTGCTGGTACGGCCCGTAGTTGTTGGAGCAGTTGGAGATCGTCGCCTGCACGCCGAAGGAGCGCACCCAGGCGCGCACCAGGAGGTCGCTGCCCGCCTTCGTCGAGGAGTAGGGACTCGACGGGTTGTAGGGCGTCGACTCGGTGAACCGCTGCGGGTCGTCGAGCTCCAGGTCGCCGTACACCTCGTCGGTGGAGATGTGGTGGAACCGCGTCTCCGACCGGCGGACCGCCTCGAGCAGCGTGTAGGTGCCGAGAATGTTGGTGTCGAGGAACGGCCGGGGATCGTCGAGGGAGTTGTCGTTGTGACTCTCGGCGGCGAAGTGGATGACGGCGTCGTGCTCGGGGACGAGCGTCCCCACCAGCTGCGCATCGGCGATGTCGCCGCGCACGAAGGTGAAGCGCCTGTCATCCAGTCCGTCGAGGGAGGCGAGGTTGCCGGCGTAGGTGAGCTTGTCGAGCACGGTGACGGTGTCGTCGGTCGAGCCGAGCACGTGGTGCACGAAGTTGGAGCCGATGAAGCCGGCCCCGCCCGTGACGAGGAGCTTCGCCATCAGTTGTCCTTGCCGCGCTCGAGCAGGCCGAGCAGGTACTGGCCGTAGCCGGACTTCACGAGCTTCTCGGCGCGCTCGCGCAGCTCGCCGTCGGTGAGGAAGCCGCTGCGCCAGGCGACCTCTTCCGGCGCGCCGATCTTGAGGCCCTGCCTGCGCTCGATCGTGCGCACGTAGTCGCTGGCGTCGGTCATCGAGTCGAAGGTGCCGGTGTCGAGCCACGCGGTGCCGCGCGGGAGGACCTCGACCTGCAGCGTTCCCCGCTCCAGGTAGGCGCGGTTCACGTCGGTGATCTCGTACTCGCCGCGCGCGGACGGCTCGAGGCCCGCCGCGATCTCGACCACGTCGTTGTCGTAGAAGTAGAGGCCGGGCACCGCGTAGTTGCTCTTCGGCTCCTCGGGCTTCTCCTCGAGGCTCAGCGCGCGGCCGTTCCTGTCGAACTCGACGACGCCGTACGCGGTCGGGTCGGCGACCCAGTAGGCGAAGATCGCGCCGCCGCGGAGGCCGTGGAACCGGCGCAGGCGCGTGCCCATGCCCTGTCCGAAGAAGATGTTGTCGCCGAGGACGAGCGCCACCTCGTGGTCGCCGATGAAGTCGCGGCCGATCACGAACGCCGTCGCGAGCCCGTTCGGCTCCTGCTGCACGGCGAACGAGATGTCGATGCCGAACTGGCTGCCGTCGCCGAGGAGGCGGTGGAAGTGCGGCGCGTCATGCGGGGTGGTGATCACCAGGACCTCGCGCACTCCCGCCGCGATCAGGGTCGACAGGGGGTAGTACACCATCGGCTTGTCGTAGATGGGTACCAGCTGCTTGGAGACCCCGAGGGTGATGGGGTGCAAGCGCGAACCGGTTCCGCCGGCCAGGATGATGCCACGCATGCCCCCAGCATGTCAGTCGCGCCGACGGGGACATATCCCCACAAAGCGGCGCACCCGCGCGCCTAGCGACGTCGGCGCCGCCCCCGGCCTCAGCCGCAGCCGTCGGTGACGGTGACAGTCGTGGGGTTCACCATCGGGGTGGTGGCCACCTCCAGCGCGCCGTGCTCTCCGGGCGGCAGGGCGAACCTCGCCGTCACTGTCGTGGGCCCGCCGGTCCCCTGGAGCTGGTAGAGACGCAGCAGCGGCCGGCCCAGATCATCGGCCTGGGAGAGCAGCTCGTTGCGGAGTCCGGGCACATCGACAGTCCAGTCGACGACCGAGGATCCGACGGGGCCGAGGAGGTAGACCTCGGTCTGGAACTGCCCACGCGGGAGGAGATAGCTCGCGACGTACGAGGGCAGGGCCTCGGCCTCCTCCTGACTGAGTCGGGACGACAGCGTGTAGCTGACCGTGTAGACGGCGGAGCCGTCGGGCGCGCACTCGGCCGATGCGGACACCGCGGCATCGACGAAGTAGTCGATCTTCGATCCGGAGTGATCGTTGAAGTAGACGCCCACGACGGTGGCCTCGTCGTTGCCCGACGGCAGGGCACCGTCGAGCGCAGCGACCGCGATCACCGACTGCTCCTCCGGCCGGGTGCTCCACACCAGCAGCCGGCGCTGGCCGGCCGCCTCCTGCAGCGCGGCGACGGCAGCAGCCGGCTCCGCTGCTCCCGAGGTGAGGGCGTCGAAGACCGCGCCGGCAGCAGCCGCGAAGAAGGCGTCCTGCACCGCCGGTTCCTCGTAGCGCGCGTACACCTCGTAGAGGAGGAGGGACACGGCGTTCGCGCTCGTCAGCTGATCCCCGGTCGGCAG
>DATCMN010000183.1:0-3244 GCA_036563405.1 Naasia sp.
GCCGACGATCTGCAGCTTGCCGCCGAGCTCGGCGGTGAGGGCGGCGTAGCCCTCCCAGTCGTCCTCGGCCAGCGGGTCCTCGATGGTGACCAGCGGGTAGTTCGCGACGAGGTCGGCGAAGTACGCGGTCATCTCGGCGGAGGAGAGCTCCTTGCCCTCGAAGCGGTAGGCGCCGTTCTCGAAGAACTCGGTGCTGGCGACGTCGAGGCCGAGCGCGATCTGCGTGCCGGGCGTGTAGCCGGCCTTCTCGATGGCGCCGAGCAGCAGGTCGAGCGCGTGCCGGTTGCTGGCGAGTTCCGGGGCGAAGCCGCCCTCGTCGCCGAGGCCGGTTGCGAGGCCCTGCGACTTCAGCTCGCTCTTCAGGGCGTGGTAGGTCTCGACGCCCCAGCGGAGGCCCTCGGAGAAGGTCTCGGCGCCGAGCGGCACGAGGAAGAACTCCTGGATGTCGAGCGCGGTGTCAGCGTGCGCGCCGCCGTTGATGACGTTCAGCTGCGGCACGGGCAGGACGTGGGCGTTCGGGCCGCCGAGGTAGCGGAAGAGCGGGAGGTCGGCGGAGTCGGCGGCCGCCTTCGCGACGGCGAGGCTGACGCCGAGGAGCGCGTTCGCGCCGAGGCGCTGCTTGTTCTCGGTGCCGTCGAGCTCGATCAGCCGGGCGTCGATGAGGCGCTGGTCGGTGGCGTCCATCCCCTCGATGGCGGGACCGACCTCGTCGAGGATGCCGTCCACCGCCTTGAGCACGCCCTTGCCGCCGTAGCGGGCCTTGTCGCCGTCGCGCAGCTCGTACGCCTCGAAGGCGCCGGTGGACGCGCCGGAGGGGACGGCCGCACGGGAGACGGTTCCGTCGTCGAGGAGCACCTCGACCTCGACGGTCGGGTTCCCACGGGAGTCGAGGATCTCGCGGGCTCCTACTGCGTCGATGCTGGCCATGACGGCTGCTCCTTCGGTCGATCGGATGTGGCGGTCGTCCGCCCGACACAGCAGTCTAGTGACGGCGGATCGGCCGCCAGGGACGGCAGGAGAGGCATGGAGCATCCGCGGATGTTCGACGAGGACGACCCGCTGCTCGCGCGGGTGCGCACGATCTGCCTGCGCTTGCCGGAGGCCGAGGAGGGCGTCTCGTTCGGTCGCCCCTGGTTCCGGACGAGAACGGCGTTCGCCGTGTACGGCGGCGGGACGAAGGGGCCCGGGAAGCTCGCCTACCCGCGTTCGGTGCTTCTGCTTCCGGACGCCGACACCCGGCTCGCCCTGCTCGAGGACGAGCGATGCTTCGTGCCCGCCTACTTCGGGCCCAAGGGCTGGATGGGCGTCGACCTCACGGCGGGCGAGCCGGACTGGGACTGGCTGGCCGAGCTCATCGACGAGTCGTACCGGAACACCGCGCCCAAGCGCCTCGTGGCCGCGCTCGACGCCGCTCGCTCCTGAGGGAACCGACTCCGGCGGAGCCACCCGCCCTCAACAGGCTGCTTTCCCGCCAACAGGCCGGGATCATCCTTTCCAGCCTGTTGAAGGCAAGGGGGCCTGTTGAGGGCAGGGCGGCCTGGGCACCACCGGCCGTGCTCGACTGGAGGCGAGTGACGTCAGGTCGGCAGCTCAGCCGAGGGGGCGCTGCTCCCCCAGGACGCCGTCGGCGCCGAGGGACGCGAACGCGGTGTAGCCGGCGGCCGTCGCCGTCTCCAGCAGGCCCTTCAGGTTGCGCGGGCGGCGCTCGACGCGGACGCGCGGCGCGGACGCGAGCAGCTCCCGCTTCGCCGCGATCACGCTCTCCGGCGCTGCGTCACCGTCATGCACGAGGACGACGCCGCCCCGCCCGCCGGCCGCCTCGACCGGCAGCAGCTCGAGGATCCGCTCGAATCCGATGGAGAAGCCGACCGCGGGAACGTCGGCGCCGAGGAAGCGCCCGATCATCCCGTCGTAGCGGCCGCCGCCCGCAACCGAGCTGCCGGATCCGGGGTGCGCGATCTCGAAGATGGTGCCCGTGTAGTAGCCCATGCCGCGGACGAGGGTGGGGTCGAAGATCAGCTCGGCGCCCGAAAGCGCGTCGCGGAGCGCGAGCAGATGCTCGTAGGCCGCCACGTCGAGCCACTCGGGAGGCGTGCCGTCGAGGAGGCTCCAGCCGGCGGCCTCGATGAGCCGGAGGGAGTCGGCGATCCCGTCGGTGACGAGCCCCAGCTCGCCGAGCTCCGCGACGACACCGTCGACGCCGACCTTGTCCAGCTTGTCGATGGTGATGAGCGCGCGCTCGCCGAAGTGCTCGGCCACTCCCCACGACGCGAGCAGCCGGGTGAGGATCCGCCGGTCGTTGATCCGGACCGTCGCACCCTCGAGGCCGAGCGCGTCGAGCGCGGCGGTCGTCGCGGTGATCAGCTCCAGCTCCGCGAGGGATCCCGGCTGCCCCAGGATGTCGATGTCGCACTGCACGAACTGCCGGTAGCGGCCCTTCTGAGGGCGCTCCGCGCGCCAGACCGGACCGGTCTGCAGCGACCGGAACACCGTCGGCAGCTCCGCGCGGTGCGAGGCGTAGAAGCGGGCGAGCGGCACGGTGAGGTCGTAGCGGAGACCCAGGTCGGCGAGGCGGAGGACGTCGCCGGACAACGCGGCGTCGGCGAGGTCCTCGGCGGTCAGCCCGCGCTTGAGGACGCTGTAGGCGAGCTTCTCGTTGTCGCCGCCCATCCCCGAGTGCAGGCGGGCCACGTCCTCGACGACGGGCGTCTCGATCTCGTCGAAGCCATGCTGGGCGTAGACGTCCTTGATCGTCGCCAGCGCGCGCTCGCGCCGGGCCTTCTCGACGGGCAGGAAGTCGCGCATGCCGCGCGGCGGATTGACGGGGGAAGCCACGCCCCCATCCTGCCAGCCCGCCTTCGCAGTGCGTTCCGGCTCGAATCCTGCCTTCCGCCGTACCTCTCGAGCCGGAACCTACTCGTTCGGGTCAGCCGCCCGCAGACTCGGCGGAGCGGATCTCGTCCTCGAGGCCCCGGAGGGTGGTGCGCAGGGCGCGCTCGGCGTCGAGGCCGCGGGCCCTGCCCGCTTGGACGAGCGCGAGCAGGACGGCGCCGAGCTCGTCCTCGTCGTCGAACGGCAGCGATGGCACATCGCCGGACTCCAGCGCGCCCACCTCCTCCGCCTTCCCCAGGAGCTTCGCCGAGAGCGCGAGAGCGCCCAGCCCGCGCGGCACACCGTCGAGCACGCTCGTCCGCGATGCCTTCTCCTGCGCCTTCACCTCGATCCACTGCGCGCGGATCTCGTC
>DATCMN010000184.1:0-1598 GCA_036563405.1 Naasia sp.
GAGCGGGCCCGAGACGCCGAGCTTGGTCAGCAGCCGCAGCGGCTTCATGGCGCCGGCGGATCCGACGACGACCCCGGTGCGGAGCTGGACTGTGCGCGTCGCCGCGGGGGCCAGCCGCGCGGCCGCCTCCCACTCCGCCACCACATCCGAGAGGAAGCCCGTGCCGCGCGCCGACTCCTCGGTGAGCGTCTCGCCGGGCCGGGCGCCGTAGAAGCCGACGGCGGAGCCGCTGAGGAACACGGCGGGCGGGCGGCCAGCCATGGTCATCGCCTCGACGAGGGCCTCCGTCGCCTTCACCCGGGAGCGCAGGATCTCGCGCTTCCAGCCCGGCGTCCACGGCACGCGGGTGAGCGAGGCGCCGGAGAGGTTGACGACGGCGTCGACGTCCTCGAGGAGCCGGAAGTCGAGGATCTTCGCATCCGGCGCCCAGGTGTACTCGTCGGGCCGCTGCGGGGGCCGGCGCACCAGGGTGAGCACGGTGTGGCCGGCGTCGGCGAGCTGCCGCCGGAGCTCCGTGCCGATCATGCCGCTCGCGCCGGCGACCAGGACGCGCAGCTTGCTGTCCTTCGTGATCTTGGGCCGGGGCTCCGCCTTCGGCTTCTCCGGCTTCTGCGGGGCCGTCGCGCGCTGGGGGGCCGGGCGGGCGGCGGGCTTCGGAGGCTTCGCGGAGGGGACCGGGACGCGCTTCGGAACAGCCATGCGGGCAAGCCTACGGTCCGCCCCTGGCGGGTGCCCGATAGGGTGGGCGCCGTGGCCGACAGCGACACCGAAACCGTCCCGCAGTTCCGCAGCGACGTGGTTGTGGAGCTCGTCCGCTCCAGCGCGCACGACTCCGATGTGCTGTTCGCGGCCCGCGTCTCGACTCAGGGGGAGCAGACCCTGGATGAGGCCCAGCAGGACCCGGAGGTCACCGAGAAGCGCGACCGCGGGCTCATCAACTACCTGATGCGGGACAGGCACGGCTCGCCGTTCGAGCACAATTCGATGACCTTCTACGTGCAGGCGCCGATCTTCGTGTTCCGCGAGTTCATGCGCCACCGCATCGCCTCCTACAACGAGGAGTCGGGCCGCTACCGCGAGATGCGGCCGGTGTTCTACGTCCCCGGACCTGACCGCAACCTGCTGCAGGCCGGCAAGCCCGGCGCCTACGAGTTCCTCCCCGGCGATCCCGCCCTCACCGAGCTGGTGGGGCAGGAGGCGCGCGCCGCGGCGACGGCCGCCTACGAGGCGTACCAGCGGATGCTCGAGGCCGGCGTCGCCCGCGAGGTGGCGCGCATCGTGCTGCCGCTCAACCTGTACTCGTCGATGTACGTGACGATGAACGCGCGCTCGCTGATGAACTTCCTGTCGCTGCGCACCAAGCGCGAAGGCACCCACTTCCCCTCGTTCCCGCAGCGCGAGATCGAGATGGTCGCCGAGCAGATGGAGTCCCACTGGCGCGAGCTGATGCCGATCACCGCGGCGTCCTTCGACGCGAACGGTCGCGTCGCCCCCTGACCTTCCGCCATGTGAGCCGGATACGAGGCGTCACGCGGTGCGAGCACACGTCGCGCGGTGCGTGCAGCCACGCGCGGTGGGTGCACGCACCGCGCGTGGCC
>DATCMN010000187.1:0-3511 GCA_036563405.1 Naasia sp.
CGGGGTCCCGCCCACCGAGCCGTAGGCGCGCACCGGCGAGTTGACCCCGCCCGGGATCACCCGCTGCGCCCGGCCGAACAGGTCGTCGTTGCCGCTCATCGGTCCTCCCGCAGCCATCGGGCGGCTTCGACCGCCCAGTAGGTGAGCACGGCTTCGGCGCCTGCCCGGCGGATCGACACGAGGGATTCGAGGATCGCACGGCGGCGGTCGATCCAGCCCTGCATCGCCGCGGCCTCGAGCATCGCGTACTCCCCGGACACCTGATATGCCCACACCGGAACAGACGATTCGCGGGCCACGGCCGCGAGCACGTCGAGGTAGCTCGAAGCCGGCTTCACCATGACGATGTCGGCCCCCTCCGCCTCGTCGAGGGCCGCCTCGCGGATCCCCTCCCTGCCGTTGGCGGGATCGAGCTGGTAGGTGCGCCTGTCGCCCTGCAGCTGCGAGTCCACCGCCTCCCGGAACGGGCCGTAGTAGGCGGATGCGTACTTGCCGGCGTAGGCGAGGATCGGGACGCCGGAGAAGCCCGCGTCGTCGAGGGCGCCGCGTACGGCGGCGACCTGGGAGTCCATCATCCCGGAGAGCCCGAGCAGCTGGGAGCCGCTCGCCGCCTGCACGACGGCCATCTCCCGGTACCGCTCGAGGGTCGCGTCGTTGTCGACGGTGCCGTCGATGGCGAGCACTCCGCAGTGCCCGTGGTCGGTGAACTCGTCGAGGCACAGGTCGGTCTGGACGACGAGTGCGTCGCCCACCTCCTCGGCGGCGATGCGGGTCGCCACGTTGAGGATGCCGCCGGGGTCGGTGGCGCAGGAGCCGAGAGCGTCCCGCTCCTCGGGCACCCCGAAGAGCATCACGCCGCCCACGCCCGCCCCGGCCGCATCGGCGAGCGCGCGGCGGAGCGAGTCCAGGGAGTGCTGCACGACGCCCGGCATCGACCGGATGGGCACCGGCTCCGCCGCGCCCTCCCGGACGAACATCGGCAGGACGAGTTCGGCCGGGTGCAGCCGGGTCTCCGCGACGAGGCGCCGCAGCGCGGGTGTGGAGCGGAGGCGGCGGGGACGGATGGCGGTCATCTGTTCCGCTCCTCTGCGAGGGTGACGAGGGCTTCGATGAGCGAGGCGGCGCTCCGCTCCGGGGCCACGAGATCGACCCGCAGTCCGGCGGCGCTGGCGTCGGCCGCGGTGCGCGGCCCGATGCAGGCCACGATCGTCCCCTTCGGAATGGGCCCGAGCTGGAGCTGGACCTGGGCGGCGACGCTGCCCGAGGTGACGAGGACGGCGGTGATCCGGCCGGCGCGGACGTCGTCACGGATCGCCTCGTCCACGGGCACGCCGACGGTCCGGTAGGCGACGACGGAGTCGACGTGATGGCCGAGCGCGCGCAGGCCGTCGGTGAGGGTGGTCTTCGCGATCTCGGAGCGGAGCGCGAGGATCCGCATCGGCCGGTCGGCGCCGGTGACCTCCGTCCACTCGGCCAGGAGGCCCTTGGCCGAGTTGTCGGCACTCGGCACGAAGTCGACGCGGTAGCCGGCCGCGCTGAGCGCGGCCGCCGTGGTCTCGCCGACCGCGGCGATGCGGGTGCCCTCGGGCACCACCGCGCGGTGCGAGGACAGCACGTCCACCGTGGTGGCACTGGTGACGCTCATCCAGTCGAAGGCCCCCGCGGAGAGCTCGGCGAGCGAGCTCTGCAGGGCGGGAGCGTCGGCAGTGCTCGCGAAGTTGATCATCGGGGCGACGACAGGTGCGGCGCCCCGGGCGCGCAGGTCGCTCGCGACCTCATGGCCCCATGGCCCGCCGCGCGGGACGAGCACCCGCCACCCGGCGAGCGGCTTGCCCGCGGTCATGACGCTGCTCCGAGCGGAGCCAGGTCGGCGGCTCCTGCGGCGAGCAGCTCGCGCACGAGCCCGCCGCCCACCCGCTCGGCATCCTCGACCGACCCTGCCGGGGAGGTGGCGTCGCGCAGGACGGCGGCCGTGCCGTCGGGTCGGTAGACGCCCGCCCAGAGCGACAGCACTCCCGCCTCGAGCGAACTGGAGACCGCGACGGGCGCGGTGCAGCCGGCGCCCAGACCGCGGAGCACCTCGCGCTCGGCCGCGACACGCAGCTCCGCGGACTCGTCCGCGAGCGAGCGAGCGGCCTCCGACAGCCGGGTGCCGGCGACCTCCTCCGCCCGGACCTCGAGCGCGAGGGCGCCCTGCCCGGGAGCTGTCGGCCAGTCGGCGAGCGAGAGGTCCTCGGTCACCGCGTCGGTGCGTTCCAGCCTCTCCAGCCCCGCACGGGCGAGGAGGACTGCGTCGAGCCGGCCCTCCGCCACGTGCCGCAGGCGGGTGTCGACGTTGCCCCGCAGGTCGACGACCTCCAGGTCGGGGCGCGCGCGCAGCAGCTGCGCGATGCGCCGAGGCGACCCGGTGCCGACGCGGGACCCGGCCGGCAGTCCGGCGAGAGTCAGTCCGTCCCGGGCGCAGAGCGCGTCCGCGGCGTCCTCGCGGACGGGCACGGCGACGAGGGCGAGCCCGGGCTCGGGCAGCGTCGGGAGGTCCTTGAGGGAGTGCACGACGAGGTCGCACCCGCCCTCGAGGAGCGCCCGCCGCAGGGTCGCGGCGAAGACTCCGCGACCGCCGATCAGGGACAGCGAGTCGCCGCGCAGGTCGCCCTCACTCGCGATCGGGACGAGCTCCACATCCTCCCCCGACGCGTCCGCGAGAGCCGCGGCGACCGCGCCGGACTGGGCGAGCGCCAGGGCGCTCCCCCGAGTGCCGACGCGCAGGGTCACGGCGCGAGTCCGGAGATGGCCGGCTTGAAGCCGAGCCGCACGTTCTCGCAGCAGCCGGGACGGCACACGTCGTACCAGGGGCCGAGCGAGGTGCGGGCGGGCCGCTCCTCGACCGGGACGCCGTCGCGGCGCTCCAGCACCAGGTCGACCAGACCCCGCACGTAGGCCTCGTGCACCCCGGGCGTCGGCACCCGCACGGCGGTGATGCCCTGCTCGGCGGCGGTCTCGAGCGCCTCGGTGTCGAGGTCCCACTTGACCTCCATGTGGTCGCTGACGAACCCGACGGGCACGATCACGAGGCCGCGGATGCCGGTCGCCCCGAGCTCGGCGATCCTGTCGTTGATGTCCGGCTCCAGCCACGGCTGCGTGGGCGGGCCGCTGCGGGACTGGTAGACGAGGTCCCAGGGCACGCCCTGGCCCGACTCCGCCATCACCACTTCAGCGACGGCGAGATGCTGCGCCGCGTAGGCGCCGCCCGAGCCGAACTCCCTGTCGCGCGGCCCGGACCGGCGGGCGTCGTCGGTCGGGATCGAGTGGGTGGCGAACAGCACGTGTGCCTCGGTGGCGAGGTCGATGCCGGGCACGCGGATCCGGAGCTCGTCGAGCCCGACCCGCACGCCCTCGATGAAGGGCTCGACGAAGCCGGGGTGGTCGAAGAACTGGCGGACCTTGTCGATCTGCAGGGTGCCCTCGAGGCCCGTCTCGGCGAGCGCGCCCGCGAAGTCCTCGCGGTACTGCC
>DATCMN010000271.1:0-2060 GCA_036563405.1 Naasia sp.
CCCGATTCCGACCGTGGAGGTGACGATCCCGCGGGCGAGCAGGGCGCCGGCGTGGCGCGCCAGCTCCGCGCGGTCGGTCACCCCCTCGTTCGCCTGACCGTCGGAGAGCAGGACGACGCGGTGCGAGGCGCGCGGCGCGGCCGCCATGGCCGTGGCCACCCGCTCGGCCGCGAGCAGCCAACCGCCGAAGAGGTCCGTCCCGCCCCGGGGCTCCAGGCGGGCTATGGCCGAGGCCGCCTCGCGCCGCCCGGCCGCGTCCATCGCCCGCGCGTCGAGCAGGAGCTCGGCCGTGCTGTCGAAGGCCACCAGCGTCAGGCGGTCCCTCTCGCCGAGCGCCTCCGCGACCGCGGCTGCGGTGCGCCGGGCGGCGTCAAGCTTGTCGCCCGCCATAGAGCCGGACACGTCGATGGCGAGCGCCAGGTCGAGCGGCGGCGCCTCGCTGGCTGCCCGCGCCCCACCGCGGGCGGAGAGGTCGGCGACGAGGTAGCGGACGGACCGCCCGCCCTCCCAGGCCAGCGCCCGGTCGAGCCCTGCGACGAGGTTAAGGGTCGCGGCGGGGGTGTCTCGTTCGGTCATGCAGTCCTCCCAAGCAGGATGTCGCGGATCAGGTCGGCGCAGCGCTCGACGCGGGCGCGCTGCGCGGGGTCGAGCGGGCCGCGGATGGTGAGCTCGATGTCGGGGGTGACGGGCACGCGCAGCCACTCCTCCGCCCTCGCCTTGCGCGCCGGGCTGGAGCTTCCCTCGTCCAGTTGGCGCTCCAGTGCCTCGAAGCCGCGAGCAGGCGCCGCGGCGGAGGAAGCCAAGGGCAGCGCGCCGGTCAGGGCGCGGAGGTTGCTGAGGTACTCGAGGGCGGATGCGCCGTCGGGCGGGGGCGATGGACTGGCCTCGGGCGCGAGGTCGGCGGCCGTCCCGGAGTGCGCCCGCAAGGTCTCGGCCGAGGCCACCAGCAGTTCCTGCCGCACGACGGAGAGCGGCATGCCCAGACGCTCGCGCATGGCGCGGATCGCGAGGAGGCGCTCCAGGGTGTCGGCCGGATAGCGGGCGTTCGGGCCGCGCGACAGCGGCCCGGCTAGCAGGCCCTGCGCCACCCAGGAGCGGATGGTGCGCGGCTGCAGGCCGGAGGCTTCGGCCAGCTCGGCCAGGGAGAGTTCGACTGCGGTCACATGTCGAGAGTGGAACGGACTTATCGACATGTCAATATGCCGATTTGGGTGAGCGGCCCTCCCCGGCGTCTACGGAGGGGCCGGCGCGACCTCGACGACCATGCCGGGAAATACCTGGATCGACCGCACCTCGCCCACGGTCCGACGCGGCAGCGGGCGGACAGTGACCTGAATGCGCTCCTCCTCGATGCGGTAGCTCGCCAGCACCTCGCCCACCGTGGCGCCGTGCGGGACAGAGAGGGCGAACTCCTCTACGCCTCCCTGGCCATCCGCCACCCGCACCAGGACCCGCGCCAGGCGGGAGGTCAGGAGATCCAGGACGGGTACGCGTCCCTGCATCAGGGCGGACCAGGCCTCCTCGTCCAGGATGTCGATGCTGACGGACGCGAGACCGTGAGGACCGGCCGGCGGGGTGGCAGCGAAGGCGCGCACGCCCGAGAGCTGCGCGACCAGGCAGTAGGGTGCAGCGTCCCGCCGCTCCGGGGTAAATACGGGTAGCCCTCGGCGTCTTGCCGAGAGGACCTACGAGACCATCAAGATGCGCTATCGCGGAATCATGGCTCCTACGAGCCATCCCCACATCGCCAAGATTGTCATTGATCCAGCCGATCTGCGCCGTCTCGTCCGGCTCCTCGAAGGATGCTTCGAGCGCGGTCTTACCCTTGAGCTCGTATCTCGCGCTCTCACCTATAGCGTGGTGGAGATGCTGGATGATCTCGGTCGCAAGCACGAGTTCCGCTGCGTGACGACAGGGTTCAAGAAGTACCCGGTCCTGTCAAAGGTGAATAGCGCCTGTGCCGTCCTGTTCGAAAGTATCAAGCCGACCGTCAAGGCAACAGTAACTGTTCCGATCCCGGAGAGGCCCTAAGCGATCCCCCAGCAGCCTGACTGTCTCCT
>DATCMN010000205.1:0-3372 GCA_036563405.1 Naasia sp.
GGCTAGAGCTGGGCGACGCTGAACCGGTGCTCGCCCACCGCGAGCACCGAATACGCCGGGTGCAGCGCCACGGGCGTGCCGGGTCCGACCGCGTCCTCGAGCGCCAGATGGTGCCAGATCGCCCGCAGCTCGCCGGAATCCCAGAGTTCGAGCAGCACCTCGCCCTCCGGAGTGGCGCTGACTACGACGGCATCCCGCCAGCCGCGCGGCGTCGCTGACGCCAGCCGCAGGCGCATGTGCGTCATCGCGTGCCCGGGACGGTCGTCCATGCAGACGACTCCGGAGGGGCAGATGTCGACGGCGTCGCGCTGGGCGTTGCGGGTCATGGGTGCTCCTTCCGGGCGGTCGCGGTTCGCGTGGGTCCACGGTAGACACCGCTCCGACCGTCGCCCAGCGACGGCGTCATGCAACGCAACACGGGCCCTTCCGCAGTCGAACGTCGGCAGGACCGTGGCATTGCAAGAACGCAACACGGCAGAAAGTGCCCTTGCCGCCCGGGTTGCCGGGTCGGTACGGTGAAGGCTCACGCCGACCGAAAGGAGCACCCCGATGAATCCATCGTTCATCCCGTGCCTCCTCGGCGCTCTCACCGCGTAGCAGGATCTGGAGCTCACGCTTCCGGTCCGTTCCGGTGGAAGCGCTGACGAAGCTCGATCCGTCGCCCTGACGCGACACCATCCTTCGCTGCTCGCGCCCGCCGCGGGTCACTTCCCACGCCCTCGTGGCGCCCCTCCCGCACACTCACTTCGTATCCGAGGAAACTCATGTCAACACTGCTCGAGGTCCGCAGCGACCTCGACGATCCCGACCGAATATCCGTCCTGGCCGTCGACACACGCGCACCCGTGCGCATGCTCGACCGGCTCGCCCTCCGCCTCGGCCTCGCCCTCATCCTGTGGGGGCAGCGCTCCCGCCGCACGATGACGCTGGAAGAGGCACAACTCGCCCACGAAGCCGCCCGGCAGGCGCTGGCGGAGCGGGAGACCGCTCGCCGGCTGCTCCCTCCGCAGACGCCTTTCGCGTGATCGGGCGGTGGCGTCCGCACATCGCGGACGCCACCGCCCGGTTCCTCACCCGTGGCCGAGAACCGCGGTGTACCCGTTGTTCGCCAGCTGACCGCCCAGGTGGGCGTAGAGGACGGTGGAGTCCTTCCCGATCTCGCCGTTCGACACCAGGTCGATCATCCCGGCCAGCGACTTGCCCTCGTAGACGGGGTCGGTCAGCATCCCGTCCATCCGCATCCCCAGCTCGATGGCCGCGATCGTCTGGTCGTCCGGGATGCCGTAGATGCCCGCGTGATAGCGGTCGTCGAGCAGGATCTCGTCATCCCGAAGGTCGCGGTCCAGGCCGATCAGCGCGGCGGTGTTGCGGGCGATCCGTGCCACCTGCTCCCGCGTCTCAGCCGGCTTCGCGGAGCCGTCGATGCCGAGCACCCGGCGCGGCCGGTGATCGCCGAGCGCGGCGAAGCCCGCGACCATGCCGGCCTGCGTGGACCCGGTCACCGAGCAGACGACGATCGTGTCGAAGAAGACCCCGAGCTGGCGCTCCTGCGATGCCACCTCGAACGCCCAGTTGGCGAAGCCGAGACCGCCCAGCCGGTGATCGCTGGCGCCCGCCGGAATCGGGTACGGGGTTCCGCCCCGCTCCTCGATCTCGCGCAGCGCCTGCGCCCAGCTCTCCTTGAAGCCGATGCCGAAGCCCGCCTTCACCAGGCGCACGTCCGCGCCCGCGATGCGGGAGACCTGGATGTTGCCGACGCGGTCGTACACCGAGTCGGGCCACTCCACCCACGACTCCTGCACGAGGACGCAGCGGAGCCCCAGCTTCGCCGCGACGCCGGCCACCTGGCGGGTGTGATTCGACTGGACGCCGCCGATGGAGACCAGGGTGTCGGCGCCCAGCGCGAGAGCCTCCGCCGCCAGGTACTCCAGCTTGCGCGTCTTGTTGCCGCCGAACGCGATGCCGCTGTTCAGGTCCTCGCGCTTCGCCCACAGCTCGGCGCCGCCCAGGTGGGCGGTCAACCGATCCAGCCGGTGGACGGGGGAGGGGCCGAGGAGGAGCGGATGGCGCGGGAAGTCGGCGAGGGACGTCATGCAGTGCCTTTCGAGAGGTGGTCGGCGAGCGACGACCACACCTGGGCGGTGAGGTCGCGCACGAGGGGAAGGTCGCGGGCGGCGCAGGCCGCCACGAAGCGGCGGTGCCGGGCGCCGGAGGAGGTTCCGCCATCCAGGCCGAACTGGGCGAGTTCCAGGCGGCGGAGGACGTCCGACTGCTGGTGCACGACCCGTACGAGCGCCGTGTTGCCGGCGAGGGCGAGGAGGACATCGTGGAAGTCGTCGTCCGCGGTGAGAGCGGCGTCGAGGTCGCCGGCGGATGCCGCCGCCTCGAACCTGTCGTTGGCGTCGGTCATCGCTTCCAGGTGGGAGTCCGCGAGCCGCGGGAGGGCGAGCTCGGCGGCGCGGATGCTGAGCGTGCGGACCAGCTCGAGCGCGTCCAGGGCCGCGGCCTCGTCGAGGAGGGCGACGCGGGTGCCGCTCTGAGGGCGGGTGTCGACGAGCCCCTCGGCGCGGAGACGCTGCAATGCGGAGCGGATCGGCTCCTTCGAGGTGCCGAATCGAGCCGCCAGGTCGCCGTCCCGCAGGACCGCGCCGGCGGGCAGGACGCCGGTGACTATCTCCCTGCGGAGAGTCGTGTGCACCTCGTCGCGGAAGAGTCGGCGCTCGAGGGTCACGAAGTCGAATGTAACATGTCAGTCGACGTGAACCGCCATGCCTGAGGTCATGGGATGTCGGTTGGGGCTGGCATCTCGGTGAGATGCCAGCCCCAACCGGCATCCACCGGGCGAATCTGGTCCGCTACTGCTCGTACGTCAGATGCGGCTCGCCCGTCGCTGGGTTCACCGACACGGTCGCGTAGCCGTCCGGTGTTTCGCCGTCGAACTCCGCGATCGGCCGGCCCTCCAGCCAGGTGAGCGTCCACGACCCGGCGGACACCCCGGCCGCGCGGATCCCGGCCTCGGCATCCGCCACCGCAGAGGCGAACTCGGCGGGAACGCGCGCGGGCGGCTCGCCGCCGAGCGGCCACCGGGTTCCGAGCGAGATCATGCGAGACGCCCGGTCAGCCGAGGTTGATGTCGTAGGTGACCCAGGGGGTCTTCTCCCCGACCGAGTCGTACAGGCTGCGGGCCGTCGCGTTGTCCTCCGCGGTGATCCAGCGGATGACGCCGAAGCCGCGGTCGCGGGCCTCCTGCTTGAGGTGGTCGAAGATCGCCCGGGCCACGCCGCGGTTGCGGAACTGGGGGCCGACGAACAGGTCCTCCAGGTACAGGCCGCGGTCGTTCTCGAGCAGCCGCTCGAACTCGCGCACGTGCGC